>NZ_JBBMRJ010000007.1:0-254217 GCF_037993085.1 Pseudomonas sp. YNh
AGGACGAATATGTCACCAAGGGTGGGAAAGCGCCTTGCTGAAAACCATAGAATCTCCCACAGGCACGGCACCGGTTTCGAAACCTGTGTGTACCTGTGGGAGCGGGCAAGCCCGCGAAGAGGCCAGACAGGCAACTGCTAGAAAGGTGCATCCCCAAGGATGGTTGCCCGGTGCATCACCCGCCGGTTCGGCCGGTAATCATCCACCGCAAAATGCTGGGTCACGCGGTTGTCCCAGAACGCCACGTCATTCTCCTGCCAACGCCAGCGAATGCTGAACTCCGGTCGCGTCGCATGGGCGAACAGCAGCCTCAACAGCGCATCGCTTTCCAGCTCGCTCAGCTCATTGATGCGCGTAGTAAACCCTTCATTGACGAACAACGCCTTGCGCCCGCTCACCGGATGCGTGCGCACCACCGGGTGCGACAGCGGCGGGTTGTTGCGCCGCGTGGCCTCCCAGCGCGCCAGGTCTTCCGGCGTGGTGCCAAAACGCTCCAGCGGGAACGACTTGGTAAAGTCGTGGGTGGCGGTCAGCCCGTCGAGCATCTCGCGCAGCGGCGCCGATAAGGCTTCGAAGGCCGCGATACCGCTGGCCCACAGGGTATCGCCACCGTAGGCGGGCAACTGCTTGGCGCTGAGCACCGCGCCCAGTGCCGGGGTCGGCAAAAAGGTCACGTCGGTGTGCCACACGGCGTTATCGCGTACATCGGTGACTGCCGTGTCGAGCACCAGCACCTGCGGGGTTTCCGGCACGTTGGGGTAGATCGGGTGAATGTGCAGGTCGCCGAAGCGGGCGGCAAAGCGCGCCTGCTGCTCGGGGTTGATCGGCTGGTCGCGGAAGAACAGCACCTGATGCTTGAGCAGCGCCTGTTCGATGGCGTCGCGTTCTTCTGCAGTGATATCGCGGCTGATGTCCACGCCGCTGATCTGGGCACCGAGGGCCGGGCTGAGAGGGGTAACGGTCAGGCTCATGTCTTTTCTCGTTCTAGGCGCCGGGTTGCCGGCGTGGTCAGTCGGCAATCAGTGGCTCTGCCCGTGCCAGGGCACCAGTTTGCGTTGCAGGGCACGCAGGCTCATTTCCAGGGCGAAGGCGATCAGGGCGATCAGCAAAATACCCAGCACCACCACATCAGTGACCAGGAACTGCGCCGCCGACTGGACCATGAAGCCCAGGCCGCTGGTGGCGGCAATCAGCTCGGCGGCGACCAGTGTCGACCAGCCCACCCCCAGGCCGATGCGGATGCCGGTGAGGATGTCGGGCAGCGCACTGGGCAGGATCACATGGCGTATCAGCTGCTTCTTGGTCGCGCCCAGCGACTGTGCCGCCCGCAGCTTGGCCGGGTCGACCGTGCGCACACCGGTGGCGGTGGCAATGGCGATCGGGGCGAAGATCGCCAGGTAGATCAGCAGCACCTTCGACAGCTCGCCGATACCGCACCAGATGACGATCAACGGCAGGTAGGCCAGCGGCGGGATGGGCCGGTAGAACTCGATCAGCGGGTCGAGGATGCCGCGGGCCACGCGGTTGTAGCCGATGGCGATGCCGACCGGGATCGCGGTCAGGGTCGCGGCCACCAGCGCCAGGCCGATGCGGCCCAGGCTCGCGCCCAGGTGCTGCCACAGGCTGGCGTCCATGTAACCTTGGGTCAGCAGGGTCCAGGCCCTGGCCAGGATGTCACCGGGCGAAGGCAGGAACAGGGGTTCGATCCAGCCGGCGGCCGTCACCAGCCACCAGACCAGCAGCAGGCTGACCATGGTCAGAGCACTGATCCACCGGGTGGACAATGGCCGGCGCTGCTTGGCGGCTGGCCGGGTTTGGGCGTTGTGCTTGCCGGCGACCGGCAGGTCCAGGCTGCTCATGCGCGCTCCTGCAGGCTTTGGCGTTGGGAGAACACCCGCGCCAGCACATGCTCGCGGGTTTCGATGAAGGCGGGATCGGACTTGATGGCCCGGGCTGATTCGCCAGCGGCATAGCGCTGGCCGAAGTCCAGTTGCAGGCGCTCCACTACGCGCCCCGGGTTGGGCGCCAGCAGTACCAGTTCGCTGGCAAGGAACACCGCTTCTTCGATGTCGTGGGTAATCAGGAACACCGGCTTGGCGGTGCGCTGCCACACCTGCAGCAGCAGTTCCTGCATCTGCTCGCGGGTAAACGCGTCGAGGGCACCGAACGGTTCGTCCATCAGCAATACCCGTGGGTCGGCCGCCAGCGCGCGGGCCAGGCCTACGCGCTGCTTCTGGCCACCGGACAACTGCCAGATGCGCCGTTCGCCAAAGCCATCGAGGTCGACGAGGGCGAGCATTTCGCGGGCCTTGGCCTCACGCTGGGCGCGGGGCACGCCGGCCAGTTCGAGGCCGAAGGCGACATTGCCCAGCACGTTCTGCCATGGCAGCAGGGCATCGTCCTGGAACACCACACCGCGCTCGGCACCAGGGCCCTGCACCGGTACGCCGTCGAGGGTGATGCGCCCGCCGCTGGGGGCGACGAAGCCGGCGATCAGGTTGAGCAGCGAAGTCTTGCCGCTGCCGGAAGGCCCCAAGGCCACCAGCAGCTGGCGAGGCCCCAGGCTCAGGTTGATGTCGGCCAGCACCGGGGTGCTGGCGCCAGGGTACTGTGCGCTGATGCGCTCCAGCTCGAGCAAGGCCATGACGGGCTCCGGATCAGTTTGGAAGGAACTTGGCGCTGACGTACGGCGAGTAGTCCGGCAGTACGGCGTCGACCTTGCCTTGCTGCTTGAGGAAGTTGGCCGTGTCGGTCAGTGCCTGGGTGGTCGGCGCGCCCAGGGCGTTGGCCTGGTCTGCGGCCAGTGGGTACACGTTGCCCTCCAGCAGCACCGGGATGTCGCTGGCCTTGGCGCCGGACAGCTTCACCAGCTTGTCTACGTTGCCCTTGTCGGCTAGCCAGGCTTTCGGGTCCTTGCGGTAGTCGGCGTAGGCGTCGAGGGTGACTTTGGCAAAGGCTTTGACCACCTCAGGGTGCTTGTCGGCGAAGTCTTTGCGCACAATCCAGGCATCGAAAGTGGGTGCGCCTTTCTGGGCCAGTTCGCCCGAGGTGATCAGCACCTTGCCGTTTTCCTTGGCCACGCCCAAGGCTGGGTCCCAGACGTAGGTGGCATCGATGTCGCCGCGCTTCCAGGCGGCAATGATGGCCGGTGGCGCCAGGTTGAGGATCTGTACCTTGGACGGGTCGATATTCCAGCTTTTCAGGGCGGCCAGCAGGCTGTAGTGGCCGGTGGAAACGAACGGCACGGCGACCTTCTTGCCGATCAGGTCTTGTGGAGTCTTGATGCTGTCGCGGGCGACCAGCGCTTCACCAGCGCCAATCTGGGTGGCGATGAGGAAGGTCTCGACCGGCAGCTTGCGGGTGGCGGCAGCAGCCAGCGGGCTGGAACCCAGGTAGCCGATTTGCACGTCGCCGCTGGCCACCGCAGTGATCACGTCGGCGCCGTTATCGAACTTGCGCCAGTCGATGCTGGCCTTGCTGGCTTTTTCGTAGTCGCCATCGACCTGAGCCACTTTAGCCGGGTCGACGGTGGTCTGGTAGGCCACGGTCAGGTCGGCGGCCTGGGCAACCCAGCTGGTGCTGGCGAGGGTCAGGGCGGCGAACAGGCGCAGCGGAGCGTGCGGGATCATGGTGAACCTCTCGTCAGGCAATCAGGGCGATGGATGGCGAGAGACTAAATGATCTAAGAATTTAAAAATAAATAACTTTTTTGCATTAGCTTAGGAGCCAAATGCTTTAAGCCCAGGTGAGTGCGGTTTTTGTGGGAGCGGCCTTGTGTCGCGATGGGCCGCACTGCGGCCCCGGCAATTTACGCGACGAAGCTGAAGTCCTGGGGCCGCCTCGCGCCCCATCGCGACACAAGGCCGCTCCCACATTGACCGTAAAAGGCCCCGCTACTTTAGTGGCGATCCTGCCTAGTGGCGAAATCAAAGCGGGCTGCTAGGCTTTTTCGACCCTATAGAACGATCCGGAATTAGGTTATGAGCAAACGTTTGCAAATAACAAATGGTTATTAATGGCAGGGTTGCTACAACGTTTTGCTGTAAAGGTTCCAACCATATTCCGTAAAAATCTTACCAATTCATAAAACGGTCATTTTGGATTTATAGGATTGTCATTATCCTGTAGCGCAGCTGGCGTCTTAGACCAAAGTCGCGAAACGTTTAGAAACGATTGACTTAGTGGTCACGCTTTGGGACTAAATCGCCAATCCACGGTGAGAAGGGGCAGCAGATCCCTCCGCCAGAGATACACAAAAATTAGAACGTAGAGGAGCAAAACATGTACAAGTCCAGCCTGGCCCTGGCCGTGGCACTGGGGGTTCTCGCCCAACAAGCAGGCGCTGCCGGTTTCGTTGAAGACAGCAAACTGTCGCTCAGCTCGCGCACCATGTACTTCAACAACGACAACCGTGATGGCGGTGCTGACAACCGCGAGTCGGGTCAGGGCTTCAAGCTCGACTACATCTCCGGCTTCACTGAAGGCACCGTTGGTTTCGGTGTCGATGCACAGGCCCTGTGGGGTATCCACCTGGATGGTGGCCGTGGCAAGCACCCAGACAACAGCAGCTTCTTCCCGAGCGACAGCGACGGCTCTGCTGAAAGCCAGTGGGCTCGCGTTGGCGCCAACGCCAAGGCGCGCTTCTCGAAGACCGAAGTTCACTACGGTAGCGCCCTGGCGCCGAACCTGCCGATCCTGGTCTCCAACGATGGCCGTCTGCTGCCGCAAACCTTCGAGGGTGGCACCATCCAGTCGAAGGAAATCGACAACCTGACCATCAACGCCGGTCAGCTGACCCACGCCATGGGCCGTGCTTCGAGCAACCGTACCGGCCTGTCGGTAGCCGGTGCTACCCAGGACAGCAACAAGTTCCGCTACGGCGGCCTGGACTACAAGCTCACTCCAGACCTGACCCTGCAGTACTACTACTCGAACCTGGAAGACTTCTACAAGCAGCACTTCCTGGGCGCGACCCACGTGTTCAAGATTGCTGACGACCAGTCGTTCAAGACCGACCTGCGCTACTTCGACAGCAGCAGCGACGGCAAGAACGGTGAGGCCGGCTACCGCTTCAGCAACAACGGCGGTTATGCCAAGAACACTGGCGAGGTCGACAACAAGACCTGGTCCGCGATGTTCACCTACACCCTGGGTGGCCACTCGCTGATGCTCGGCCACCAGCGCGTCAATGACGATGGTGGTTTCGTCTGGCTGAACCAAGGCAACGTGGTTGACGGCAACGGCCGTAACGAAGGCGCCGGTGGCTCCAGCTTCTACCTGTTCACCGACAGCATGATCAACCAGTTCGCCAAGGCTGGTGAAAACACCACCTTCGGCCAGTACGCCTACGACTTCGCACGCCTGGGTGTGCCAGGCCTGAAAGCCTCGGTTGCCTACCTGAAAGGTGAAGATGGCAAGAACGCCAACGGCAACGGCCACTTCAGCGAGTGGGAGCGTGATGCCCGTATCGACTACGTCATCCAGGAAGGCACCTTCAAGGGCCTGGGCGCCAGCCTGCGTCACGGCGTATACCGTGGCACCGGCACCAGCTCACTGGCTGACCAGGATCAGACCCGTCTGATCTTCAACTACACTTACAACTTCCTGTAAGCCGTAGCTGAAAAAGAAGCCTCGCCTAGTGCGAGGCTTTTTTGTGCCCGTAAATTGGTATGAATTATGGTTATAAATAAATCGTTATTTATTCTTTTTGTTTTTAACCGAATGCAGGCACATTGAACCCATACGGTACAGAACCCAGCCAAGGAGCCGCAGCCCATGAGCCTCAAACTCGGCGATATCGCCCCCGATTTCGAACAGGATTCCAGCGAAGGCAAAATCCGCTTCCACGAGTGGCTGGGCAACAGCTGGGGGGTGTTGTTTTCCCACCCGGCCGACTTCACTCCGGTGTGCACCACCGAGCTGGGCCTGACCGCCAAGCTCAAGGACGATTTCGCCAAGCGCGGGGTCAAGGCCATCGCCCTGTCGGTGGACCCGGTCGACTCGCACCATAAATGGATCGAGGACATCAACGAGACCCAGAACACCGTGGTCAACTTCCCGATCATCGCCGATGCCGACCGCAAGGTGTCCGACCTGTACGACCTGATTCACCCGAACGCCAGCGACACCCTGACCGTGCGCTCGCTGTTCGTCATCGACCCGAACAAGAAGGTGCGCCTGACCATTACCTATCCGGCCAGTACCGGGCGCAACTTCAATGAAATCCTGCGGGTGATCGACTCGCTGCAGTTGACCGACAACCACAAGGTCGCCACGCCAGGTAACTGGCAGGACGGCGACGAGGTGGTGATCGTGCCTTCGCTGAAAGATGAGGAAGAAATCAAGCAGCGCTTCCCCAAAGGTTACCGGGCGGTCAAACCCTATCTGCGTCTGACCCCACAGCCAAATCGTTAAAGGATTCCTCGTTGCATTGCTCTTAGCCAAGCAGGGATTTTCGGGCCGTTTCGACGGCCCTTTTTTATGCCTGCGCAGAATGTGTGGGCTTCTTCGCGGGCACGCCCGCTCCCACAGAAACAGTGCAGACCCGGCTTTCCACATAATCCGGTGGGAGCGGGCGCGCCCGCGAATAGGCCCTCCCGAATAAAGACAATAATGGAATAACCAAATGAAAAAATATGATTTCTAGATATATATAGCAGCTGTTAATGTCACCTCCAACAGAACACAAGGAAGCGCAGCAATGCTGGTCGTCTCAATCGGTGGTAGCCCAAGTCTTCGTTCACGCTCCGGCGTGCTGCTTGAGCGTTCGCGCCAGTGGCTGCAGGGCCGTGGCGTTGAAGTGGTGACGTTCCAGGTACGTGACTTCCCCGCCGAAGACCTGCTGCATGCCCGTTTCGACAGCCCGCATGTGCAGCACTTCCAGCAACTGGTAGCCCAGGCCGATGGCCTGATCGTTTCCACCCCGGTGTACAAGGCTTCGTTTGCCGGTGCACTGAAGACTTTGCTGGACCTGCTGCCCGAACGCGCCCTGGCCCACAAGATCGTGTTGCCGATCGCCACCGGCGGCAGCATCGCCCACATGCTGGCGGTGGATTACGCATTGAAACCCGTGCTGTCGGCACTCAAGGCTCAAGAGACCCTGCAAGGGATCTTCGCCGACGACAGCCAGGTGTCTTATGCAGACGGCACGAAGCCCGCGCAGTTGGTGCCGGCACTGGAAGAACGCCTGCTGGACTCGCTGGAAACCTTCCACGTTGCCCTGGCCCGTCGGCCACGCCCCGTGGCCCCCGGCGTACTGAACGAACGCCTGATCAGCGCCCGCTGGAGCATCTGACCGGCACAACCCGCTTCACCACCTTACTCGCCCGATAACGAGGCAAGCAGGTGCAACCCGAACCTCATTCGCACAGGAGAGCGCCATGCGCACAGTCTTCTTGCGTCGCGGTCTGGTCGCCCTGTTTGCGGCGGCTGTGTCCTTCGGCGCCATTACCCAAGCCCAGGCCGAAAGCCTGCGTATCGGTTACCAGAAATACGGCACCCTGGTGCTGCTCAAGGCCAAGGGCACGCTGGAAAAGCGCCTGGCCGAGCAGGGCGTACAGGTGCAGTGGACCGAATTTCCCGGCGGCCCGCAGCTGCTTGAAGGGCTGAACGTCGGCTCCATCGACTTTGGCGTTACCGGCGAAACCCCGCCCGTATTTGCCCAGGCCGCCGGCGCCGATCTGCTCTACGTGGCCTACGAGCCGCCAGCGCCGCACAGCGAAGCGATCCTGGTGCCGAAGGGTTCGTCGATCCAGTCGATCAAGGAACTCAAAGGCAAGAAAGTCGCCCTCAACAAAGGCTCCAACGTCCACTACCTGCTGGTCCGCGCCCTGGAAGACGCCGGCCTCAAGTACAGCGATATCCAGCCGGTGTACCTGCCCCCTGCCGATGCCCGCGCCGCATTCGAGCGTGGCAGCGTCGATGCCTGGGTGATCTGGGACCCGTACCAGGCCGCTGCGGAAAAACAATTGCAGGCCCGTACCCTGCGTGACGGCAAGGGCCTGGTCGACAACCACCAGTTCTACCTGGCCACCCGCAACTACGCGACCCAGCACCCGGCGGTGATCAACACCCTCATCGAGGAAGTGCGCGCCGTGGGCGAATGGTCGCAGGCCAACCCGCAGGAAGTGACCGACCAGGTGGCACCGCTGCTCGGCCTGCCTGCCGACATCACCCTGACCTCGGTCAAGCGCCAAGGCTACGGTGCAGCACCGCTGACTCCCGAGGTAGTGGCCGCACAACAGAAAATCGCCGACACCTTCCAGGCGCTCAAGCTGATACCCAAGCCGCTGAGCATCAAGGACGTGATCTGGACACCCCCGGCCAAGGTCGCTAGCGCGCCTTGATTGATTCGCCTGTGCCGGGGCGCCGCCCTGGCTGAGCCACCCTTGAGGAGACAACTCCAATGAGCCTTAATATTTTCTGGTTCCTCCCGACCCACGGTGACGGCAAGTACCTGGGCACTTCCGACGGCGCGCGTGCGGTCGACCACGGTTACCTGCAGCAGATCGCGCAGGCCGCCGACCGTCTGGGCTTTGGTGGGGTACTGATCCCGACCGGCCGTTCCTGCGAGGATTCCTGGCTGGTGGCCGCGTCGCTGATCCCTGTGACCCAGCACCTGAAATTCCTGGTTGCCCTGCGTCCGGGCATCATTTCGCCGACCGTGGCAGCACGCCAGGCTGCGACCCTGGATCGCCTGTCCAATGGCCGTGCCCTGTTCAACCTGGTAACCGGTGGCGACCCGGATGAACTGGCCGGTGATGGCCTGCACCTGAACCACCAGGAACGCTACGAAGCGTCGGTCGAGTTCACCCGTATCTGGCGCAAGGTGCTGGAAGGCGAAAACGTCGACTACGACGGCAAGCACATCCAGGTGAAGGGCGCCAAGCTGCTCTACCCGCCGATTCAGCAACCACGCCCGCCGCTGTATTTCGGCGGTTCCTCCGAGGCCGCTCAGGACCTGGCCGCCGAGCAGGTCGAGTTGTACCTGACCTGGGGCGAGCCGCCGTCAGCCGTTGCCGAGAAAATCGCCCAGGTGCGCGAAAAAGCGGCCGCTCAAGGCCGTGAAGTACGCTTCGGTATCCGCCTGCACGTGATTGTGCGGGAAACCAACGAAGAAGCCTGGGCCGCCGCCGACCGCCTGATCTCGCACCTGGACGATGACACCATCGCCCGTGCCCAGGCCTCGCTGGCGCGCTTCGACTCGGTGGGCCAGCAGCGCATGGCTGCCCTGCACGGCGGCAACCGCGACAACCTGGAAGTCAGCCCCAACCTGTGGGCAGGCGTTGGCCTGGTACGTGGCGGCGCCGGTACCGCGCTGGTAGGCGACGGCCCGACTGTCGCCGCGCGGGTGAAGGAATATGCCGACCTGGGGATCGATACCTTCATCTTCTCGGGTTATCCACACCTCGAAGAGTCTTACCGCGTTGCCGAGCTGCTGTTCCCGCACCTTGATGTTCAGCGCCCGGAGCAACCGAAAACCGGTGGCTACGTGAGCCCGTTCGGCGAGATGGTGGCCAACGACATCCTGCCCAAATCCGTGTCGCAGAGCTGAGGGCCGGGCCATGAGTCGTGCAACTTCCTCCACCCTGACCCAGCGCCTGGCGCCGTGGGCGCTGCCGGTGCTGCTGCTGGCGGTCTGGCAACTGGCGGTCAGCGCTGGCTGGCTGTCGACGCGCATCCTGCCGGCACCTAGCGCAGTGGTCAGCGCCGGTGTCGAGCTGGTGCGCAGCGGCGACATCTGGACCCACCTGGCCATCAGTGGCTGGCGTGCCGGCCTGGGCTTCGCCATCGGCGGCAGCATCGGCCTGGTACTGGGCTTCATCACCGGCCTGTCGAACTGGGGCGAACGCCTGCTCGACAGCTCGGTGCAGATGATCCGCAACGTGCCGCACCTGGCGCTGATCCCGCTGGTGATCCTGTGGTTCGGTATCGACGAGTCGGCAAAGATCTTTCTGGTCGCGCTGGGCACGCTGTTCCCGATCTACCTGAACACCTATCACGGTATTCGCAACGTTGACCCGGCGCTGGTAGAGATGGCGCGCAGCTACGGCTTGTCCGGCTTCAGCCTGTTCCGCCAGGTGATCCTGCCGGGCGCGCTGCCATCGATCCTGGTGGGGGTGCGCTTCGCCCTGGGCTTCATGTGGCTGACCCTGATCGTGGCCGAAACCATTTCGGCGAATGCCGGCATCGGTTACCTGGCGATGAACGCCCGTGAGTTCCTGCAGACCGACGTGGTGGTACTGGCCATCGTCCTGTATGCCGTGCTTGGCAAACTCGCCGACCTCGCTGCCCGTGGCCTGGAACGTGTTTGGCTGCGCTGGCACCCGGCCTATCAAGTGGCCAAGAAGGAGGGTGCATGACTGTGCTCAAGGAACAGCCGCCACGCCTGCTGCGTGGCATCCCGCTGGCCTCCAATGGCCTGCGCAAGACCTTTGGCCAGCGCGAAGTGTTGAAGGGCATCGACCTGCACATTCCGGCCGGCCAGTTCGTTGCCATCGTTGGCCGCAGCGGCTGCGGCAAAAGCACCCTGCTGCGGCTGCTGGCCGGGCTCGACCAGCCCACTGGCGGGCAGTTGCTGGCCGGTGCTGCGCCGCTGGAAGAGGCCCGTGAAGAAACCCGCCTGATGTTCCAGGACGCGCGCCTGCTGCCGTGGAAGAAGGTGATCGACAACGTTGGCCTGGGCCTGTCGGGTGATTGGCGCCCACGTGCGCTGGAAGCGCTGGATGCGGTTGGCCTGGCCGACCGCGCCAATGAATGGCCGGCAGCCCTCTCCGGTGGCCAGAAGCAGCGTGTGGCCTTGGCCCGCGCCTTGATTCACCAGCCACGCCTGCTGCTGCTGGATGAGCCGCTGGGTGCGCTGGATGCATTGACCCGTATCGAAATGCAGCAACTGATCGAACGCCTGTGGCGTCAGCACGGCTTCACTGTGCTGCTGGTCACCCACGATGTCAGCGAGGCAGTTGCCGTGGCTGACCGGGTGATCCTGATCGAGGACGGCGAAGTCGGGCTTGACCTTACGGTCGACCTGGCACGGCCCAGGGCACGTGGTTCGCACCGCCTGGCCGCGCTGGAAAGCGAAGTGCTCAACCGTGTTCTGTCGGCCCCGGGCACTGCGCCCGAGCCGGACCCTGTAGCCCCGCTGCCCACGCAACTGCGTTGGGCGCACTGAACCACTCACTTACCTGACTGAAGCCATAGAGAAGGAATGACATCATGACCATCAAAGCCATCAACGTCCGCAACCAGTTCAAAGGCACCGTGAAAGAAATCCTCGAAGGCCCGGTACTGTCGGAAATCGACGTGCAGACTGCCTCGGGTATCGTCACTTCGGTCATCACCACCCGCTCGGTAAAAGAGCTGGAGCTGCAGGTTGGCAGCGAAGTGATTGCCTTCGTGAAGTCGACTGAAGTGTCTATCGCCAAGCTGTGATGAACGTGGCCCATGGGGCTGCTTTGCAGCCCAATCGCCGGCAAGCCAGCTCCCACAGGTACTGCGCAGGTTTCAAGCCTTGTGTTGTACCTGTGGGAGCTGGCTTGCCGGCGATGAGGCCTTCAAGGCTGACGCTTGGCCAGAAACGGCGGCAGGTATAACCCCAGATACGCCTCGAACACCCGCTTGCCTTCTTCGGCCATGCGCGGGGTGATCGCCTCGTGCAACTGCACCGACCGCGCATATACCCGGTCGCTCAGTTCCATGGCCAGGGCGAACACATCCACATCCAGCGGCATCACCGGCAGGTGAAAATGCTGGTCGAACAACTTGTGCATCAAGTCGCCCAGTTCCATGTCGTGCTGCCGGTCGGCCTGCACCACTTCGCTCAGGCCGTGCTGGGCCAGAATCAGCTGCCGCGCCGCAGCATCTTCGTTATAGATATCCAGCATGCGCTGCTCGATCAGCCGTGACAGCTGGTGCCAGGTGCTGAACGCGCTGCTGTCGAACGGTGCGCTCAGGGCTTCACGAAACGCCCGGTGTACATCGGTCGTCAGCGCTTCCAGCAGGGCCGGCACGCTGGCGAAGAAGTGATACACCGACGACGGTGGAATCTGCGCCCGCTCGGCCACGCTGTAGATGGAAAGTGCCGCCACCCCTTGTTCGGCCAGCAGCTCACGCGCAGCCGCCAGGATCGCCTCGATCCTGGCCTGGCTGCTGGCGCGCGGCTTGCGCGAGGCGACGGCGCGGCTCATCAGTTGCTGATCGCCAGGATGCTGGCCTGATAGGCGCCGACGAACAGGTCGAAGTCACCGACCTCTTCCTGCTCCAGCTCGGACTGCTTGGTGAGCGATTCGCGGGCCAGTGTTTCGAACGCCTGTTGCTGTTCGTTGCTCAGTGGCTGTTCGCGGAATGTCTCGGCGTGGACACGGCTTTGGCGCAGGGAGAACTGGATGAAGGTTTCGTCGTGCTCGGTCATGCGTGCCAGCACTTGGGCTGACGGGGTCAGCGCGGCATCATCCACCTTGGCCTGCTGGGCATCCAGGGCTTTGCCGTGGGCATCGCCGCCTTGCGCCTGGTCGAGCAGGTCGGCCAGTGGCCGGATACGCTCAATCAGCTCGCTGGCCCAATCCTTCAGGGTGATCGGCTGGCCATCACGATGCAGCTCCAGGCCCGGGCGACGGCCTTCCTTCACCACGGTCAGGAAGTTGTCGGTGCACTGGCGGCATTCGCCGTTGTCCAGCTGCGGGCTGTCTTCCAGGGCGCAGAACAGCAGGAACGCGTCGAGGAAGCGCGCCTCGGTCAAGTCGATACCTACCGGCAGGAACGGGTTGATGTCCAGGCAACGTACTTCCACATACTGCACGCCCCGCGAGGTCAGGGCCTGGATCGGCCGCTCGCCGGTGTAGGTGACGCGCTTGGGGCGGATGTTCGAGTAGTACTCGTTCTCGATCTGCAGAATGTTGGTGTTCAGCTGCACCCACTCGCCGTCCACGTGCGTACCGACCTCGACATAAGGCGGGTAGGGCGTGCCCACGGCCTTGCGCAGGCTGTCGGTGTAGCTGGCCAGGTTGTTGTAGCAAGGCGTGAGGCCGGCCTGGGCGTTGCTCTGGTAGCCCAGGTCGCTCATGCGCAGGCTGGTGGCGTAGGGCAGGAACAGGGTTTCGGCGTCCAGCTCTTCGAGCTGGTGCGGGCGGCCACGCAGGAAGCCTTTGTCCAGCGCTGGCGAGGCGCCGAACAGGTACATCAGCAGCCAGCTGTAGCGGCGGAAGTTGCGGATCAGGGCGATGTAGGCTGACGACTGGTAGTCGCGGTTGTCTTGCGTGCTGCCTTCGGCTTCGCGCAGCAGAGGCCACAGGGCTTCGGGCAGCGAGAAGTTGTAATGGATACCGGCGATGCACTGCATGGTGCGGCCGTAGCGCAGGGCCAGGCCCTTGCGGTAGACGTGCTTGAGCTTGCCGATGTTCGAGCTGCCGTACTCGGCGATCGGGATGTCCTCCTCGGCCGGCAGCGTGCACGGCATCGACGGGCTCCACAGGTATTCGTCGCCCAGCTTGCTGTAGACGAAACGGTGGGTCTGTTCGAGGCTTTCGAGCACTTTGGCCGGGTCGGGCAGCGCTGGGGTGATGAACTCCAGCAGCGACTCGGAATAATCAGTGGTGATCTGCTCGTTGGTCAGCGCCGACCCCAGAGCTTCCGGGTGCGGGGTCTGGGCCAGGCGACCTTCGTCGGTCACGCGCAGGCATTCGCGCTCAATACCGTGCAGGCACTGCTTGAGCAGGGGAAGATTGGCGCCGAGCAGGCTCAGGCGGCGGTTGAGGAGTTCGCTCAAGATGTATTCCTTCACGCGTCAGTCGCCCCAATATGGGGGTAGAGATAACGGTCTACAAGGGTAGGAAGAAAGGAACTGGCGTTGTCGCCTGGTTTACGCGGTTCCAGCAGTGCCAGCGCACTGCTGAAAATACCGCAGATACTGCTTGGTGAGCTAGAGAACCGCGAAGGTTCCTTGCGCTTTAGCCACCAGCTTGTCGCCCTGGACTACGTCGGCGTCGACCACCAGGGTACGCCGCCCGGCGTGCAGCACACGGGCGGTGCACAGCACTTCGCCGTCGCTGACGGCGCGCATGTAGTTGATCTTGCACTCGATGGTGACACTTTGCTGGTCAAAGCCATGGCTGGCCGAGCAGGCCAGGCCCATGGCGATGTCCACCAGGCTGAAGATCGCCCCGCCGTGCAGCTTCTGGCCACGGTTGCGCAAGTGCGGCTCGAGGGCCAGGGCCACCTCGGCAACACCCGTGTCCAGGCGTTGCAGGCGGCAGCCCAGCAGCTGGCTGAAGGCGCTTTCGACGTATTCGCGGGGTACGTCCATCACTTCTTCTTCAACTGCTTGGCGTTGGCGAACAGCGAGGCCATGGCATTGTTGGCCGGTGCGGCAGTGGCGGTTTCACGCGGGCGTTGGGCCTGCTGCTGGCGGTTGCCGCCATTGCCACGGTTGCCACCGCGGTTGCCTTCGACCTTCTCGCCCGGGGTGTCGCCCATGCGCATGGACAGGCCGACGCGCTTGCGCGGGATGTCCACTTCCATGACCTTGACCTTGACCACGTCGCCGGCCTTCACCGCTTCACGCGGGTCTTTGATGAACTTCTCCGACAGCGCCGAGATGTGCACCAGGCCGTCCTGGTGCACGCCGATGTCGACGAAGGCACCGAAGTTGGTGACGTTGGTCACCACGCCCTCCAGGATCATGCCGGGCTCCAGGTCCTTGAGGTCTTCGACGCCGTCCTGGAAGGTGGCGGTCTTGAACTCTGGGCGTGGGTCGCGGCCAGGCTTGTCCAGCTCTTGCAGGATGTCGGTGACGGTCGGCAGGCCGAAGGACTCGTCGGTGAACTTCTTGGGGTCCAGGCGCTTGAGGAAGCTGCTGTCGCCGATCAGCGAGCGGATATCGCGGTCGGTGTCGGCGGCGATGCGCTGCACCAGCGGATAGGCCTCCGGGTGCACTGCGGAGGCGTCCAGCGGGTTGTCGCCGTTCATCACACGCAGGAAGCCGGCGGCTTGTTCAAAGGTTTTTTCACCCAGGCGGCTGACTTTTTTCAGCGCTGCACGGGTGGCAAACGGGCCGTTGGCATCGCGGTGGGCGACGATGTTCTGTGCCAGTGTGGCGTTGAGGCCGGAGATACGGGTCAGCAGCGCCACCGAGGCGGTGTTGACGTCCACGCCCACGGCGTTCACGCAGTCCTCGACCACGGCGTCCAGGCCACGCGCCAGTTTCAGCTGGGAAACGTCGTGCTGGTACTGGCCGACGCCGATGGATTTCGGGTCGATCTTCACCAGCTCGGCCAGCGGGTCCTGCAGGCGGCGGGCAATCGACACGGCGCCACGGATCGACACGTCCAGGTCCGGGAACTCGCGGGCGGCCAGTTCCGATGCCGAGTACACCGACGCACCGGCCTCGGAGACCATGATCTTGGTAATTTTCAGCGCTGGGTATTTTTTGACCAGTTCGGCCACCAGCTTGTCGCTCTCGCGGCTGGCGGTGCCGTTGCCGATGGCGATCAGTTCCACCGAGTGCTTGGCGCACAGTGCGGCCATGATGGAAATGGTGCGGTCCCAGTCATTCTTTGGCGCGTGCGGGTACACCGTGGTGTAGTCCAGCAGCTTGCCGGTGGCATCGACCACGGCGATCTTGCAACCGGTGCGCAGGCCCGGGTCGAAGCCCAGGGTGGCGCGCGGGCCGGCCGGGGCGGCCAGCAGCAGGTCGTGCAGGTTGTGGGCGAACACGTTGATCGCCTCGCCTTCGGCGTTGTCGCGCAGTTCGCCGAACAGGTCGGTTTCCAGGTGGGTGTACAGCTTGACCTTCCAGGTCCAGCGCACCACCTCGCCCAGCCATTTGTCGGCCGGGCGGCTGCGGTTTTCAATGCCGACGTGGTTGCCGATCATCACTTCGCACGGGTGCAGGGTGCCAGGCAGTTCTTCGCCCACTTTCAGCGAGGCGCTCAGCACGCCTTCGTTGCGCCCGCGGAAGATCGCCAGGGCACGGTGCGACGGGGCGTTACGCAGCAGTTCGTCGTGCGCAAAGTAGTCGCGGAACTTGGCGCCTTCTTCTTCCTTGCCGGCCACCACACGGGCACTGAGCACGGCTTCCTGCTTGAGGAAGCTGCGCAGCTTGTCGAGCAGGGCGGCGTCTTCGGCGAAGCGCTCCATGAGGATGTATTTGGCACCTTCCAGCGCGGCCTTGACGTCGGCTACGCCTTTTTCGGCGTTTACGAAGCGTGCGGCTTCGCTTTCCGGGGCCAGGTTGGGGTCGTTGAACAGGCCGTCGGCCAGGTCGCCCAGGCCGGCTTCCAGGGCGATCTGGCCCTTGGTGCGGCGCTTCTGCTTGTACGGCAGGTACAGGTCTTCGAGGCGGGTCTTGGTCTCGGCCAGCTTGATTTCGCGGGCCAGTTCCGGGGTCAGCTTGCCCTGTTCCTCGATGCTGGCCAGGATGCTGGCGCGACGGTCGTCGAGTTCGCGCAGGTAGCGCAGGCGCTCTTCCAGATGGCGCAGCTGGGTGTCGTCCAGGCTACCGGTCACTTCCTTGCGGTAACGGGCGATGAAGGGCACGGTCGAGCCTTCGTCCAACAGGCCCACGGCCGCCTCGACCTGCTGGGGGCGTACGCCCAGTTCCTCGGCGATACGGCTGTTGATGCTGTCCATGTAAACCACCTGACATTTGTGAATACGGGGGTCGCCTGTGGGCTTTTCGCCCGGCGGCGCTGGATGAAAGCCGCGCATTATACCCATCGCAATCGGCTTGCGGTGATGGCGCCCAGCCAGCTGGAACTGGCGCCGGGGGAAAAATCTGCTAACAATGCTCACGCAACGTGCAGCAATGGCTACGCCATAATGCGCGGCGAAATCAGAGGAGTTATTCATGACCGGCACCGCAAACACCGCTGAAGGTGACAAGATTCTCATCGTCGACGACGATCCGGGGCTTAGCAGCCTGCTGGAACGGTTCTTCACCAGCAAGGGCTACCGTGCCCGTGCGGTGCCCAACACCGAGCAGATGGACCGCCTGCTGCAGCGCGAGGTGTTCAACCTGGTGGTGCTCGACCTGATGCTGCCGGGCGAGGATGGCCTGTCCGCGTGCAAGCGCCTGCGCCAGCAGAACAACCAGATCCCGATCATCATGCTCACCGCCAAGGGCGACGAGCTGAGCCGTATCAAGGGCCTGGAACTGGGCGCTGACGACTACCTGGGCAAGCCGTTCAACCCGGACGAGCTGATGGCCCGCGTCAAGGCTGTGTTGCGCCGTCAGGCCCCCGCCGTGCCGGGTGCGCCGGGCAGTGAGGACGAATCGGTCACCTTCGGCGACTACGAGCTGTCGCTGGCCACCCGCGAACTCAAGCGTGGCGATGAAGTGCACATGCTCACCACCGGCGAGTTCGCCGTGCTCAAGGCCCTGGTGATGCACGCCCGCGAGCCGCTGACCCGCGACAAGCTGATGAACCTGGCCCGTGGCCGTGAGTGGGATGCACTGGAACGCTCCATCGACGTGCAGATCTCGCGCCTGCGCCGCATGATCGAGCCGGACCCGTCCAAGCCGCGTTACATCCAGACCGTCTGGGGCGTGGGCTACGTGTTCGTGCCAGACGGAAACGCAGGTAAATGATGCCGCGTCGTCCATGAAAACGCCGCTCTGGTTTCCGCAGAGTTTCTTCGCCCGCACCCTGTGGCTGGTGTTGATCGTCGTCCTGTTCAGCAAGGCCTTGACCCTGGTCTACCTGCTGATGAACGAGGACGTACTGGTCGACCGTCAATACAGCCACGGTGTGGCGCTGACCTTGCGCGCCTATTGGGCTGCCGACGAAGAAAACCGAGACAAGATTGCCGAGGCGGCGGGCCTTATCCGCGTGACCGGCTCGGGTGTGCCCGAGGGCGAGCAGCATTGGCCCTACAGCGAAATCTACCAACGGCAGATGCAGGCGGAGCTGGGCGAAGACACCGAGGTGCGGCTGCGTATTCATGCGCCACCGGCGTTGTGGGTCAATGCGCCAAGCCTGGGCCCGGGCTGGCTGAAAGTGCCGCTGTACCCGCACCCGCTGCGTGGGCAGAAGATCTGGAACGTGCTGGGTTGGTTCCTGGCCATCGGCCTGTTGTCCACAGCCTCTGCCTGGATCTTTGTGCGCCAGTTGAACCAGCCGCTCAAGCGCCTGGTATTCGCCGCTCGTCAGCTGGGCCAGGGGCGCAGCGTGCGCCTGCCGATCAGCGATACACCCAGCGAGATGACCGAGGTGTACAAGGCCTTCAACCAGATGGCCGAAGATGTCGAACAGGCCGGGCGCGAGCGCGAGCTGATGCTGGCCGGGGTTTCCCACGACCTGCGCACACCGTTGACGCGCCTGCGCCTGTCGTTGTCATTGCTGGACAGCGACAGCGACCTGAGTGACGACATGGTCCGCGATATCGAGGACATGGATGCGATCCTCGATCAGTTCCTGGCGTTCATCCGCGATGGCCGCGACGAGCCGGTGGAAGAGGTCGACCTGGCTGAACTGGTGCGTGAAGTGGTGGCCCCGTACAACCAGCCGAAAGAACGTGTGCGCCTGTGCCTGGAGCCAATCCCGCCGTTCCCGCTGCGCCGTGTTTCGCTCAAGCGCATGCTGGGCAACCTGATCGGCAACGCCTTGCACCATGCCGGCAAGGGCGTGGAAGTGGCTGCCTATGTGTCGGGTGACGAGAGTGCGCCATACGTGGTGCTGAGCGTGCTGGACCGTGGCACCGGGATCGACGAATCGGAGCTGGAGACCATCTTCAACCCGTTCATTCGTGGGGACCGTGCACGGGGCGGCAAGGGCACCGGTCTGGGGTTGGCGATCGTCAAGCGCATCGCGGCCCAGCATGGCGGGAATGTGGAGCTGCGTAACCGGTCCGGTGGCGGGATCGAGGCGCGGGTGCGGTTGCCGTTGGGGCTTTTGCTGCCGCGTAATGCTGTATGAAATCTGGTTGACCGCACCGGCCCTATCGCCGGCAAGCCAGCTCCCACAGGTAATCTACAAGCCTGGAGGTTGTGGTAATCCTGTGGGAGCTGGCTTGCCGGCGATAGGGCCGGTACAGGCTTGAATCAGCCCTTGCCCTTGGTCCGGGTCTGATTAGGCCCGCCGTTCTTCTCAAGATGCTCGATGATCATGCCGGCCACGTTCTTGCCAGTGGTAACCTCGATCCCCTCCAGCCCCGGCGATGAGTTCACCTCCATCACCAACGGCCCATGGTTGGACCGCAGGATATCAACACCCGCCACGCTCAACCCCATCACCTTGGCCGCACGAATGGCGGTAATCCGCTCTTCCGGGGTGATCTTGATCAGGCTGGCGACGCCCCCCCGGTGCAGGTTGGAGCGGAACTCGCCCGGCTTGGCCTGGCGCTTCATCGAGGCAATGACCTTGTCTCCCACCACGAAGCAGCGAATGTCGGCGCCGCCGGCCTCCTTGATGTACTCCTGAACCATGATGTTCTGCTTCAGGCCCATGAACGCCTCGATCACCGACTCGGCCGCCTGGGTGGTTTCGCACAGCACTACGCCGATGCCCTGGGTACCCTCCAGCACCTTGATCACCAGCGGGGCGCCATTGACCATCTGGATCAGGTCGGGGATGTCGTCCGGTGAGTGGGCGAAGCCGGTAATGGGCAAGCCGATACCGCGCCGCGACAGCAATTGCAGCGAGCGCAGTTTGTCGCGCGAGCGGGCAATGGCCACCGATTCGTTGAGCGGGTACACGCCCATCATTTCGAACTGGCGCAGCACCGCGCAGCCGTAAAAGGTGACCGAAGCCCCGATGCGCGGGATCACAGCATCGAAGCCCTCCAGCGGCTTGCCGCGGTAGTGGATCTGCGGCTTGTGGCTGGCAATGTTCATATAGGCCCGCAGGGTGTCGATCACCACCATTTCGTGGCCACGCTGGGTACCGGCTTCGACCAGGCGGCGGGTGGAATACAGACGCGGATTGCGCGACAGCACAGCGATCTTCATGCAGCACCTGTGACAGGGGAAAGGGTGGCCGGAAAGGCCGGTTTATCTTGGACGTACTTCAAGCCGGGGTTCACGACCAGCTGGCCCTGGATCAAGGCCTTGGAACCGAGCAGCAGGCGGTAGCGCATGTTCTTGCGACAGGCCAGGGTGAACTCCACCTCCCACACACCATCGCCCAGCGCCAGTGACGTGCGGATGACATAGCGGGTCTGGGCGTGGCCGTTGGAGCTCTTGATGGTTTTCATGGTGACCAGCGGCGCCTCGCAACGCCGGTGACGCAACTGCACCACCGAGCCCAGGTGCGCGGTGAAACGGACCCACGGCTGGCCGTCGCGCTCGAACGGTTCCACCTCGGTAGCGTGCAGGCTTGAGGTGCTGGCGCCGGTGTCGATCTTGGCGCGCAGCCCGGCGACACCAAGGTCGGGCAGGGCTATCCACTCACGCAGGCCGATCACAGTCAAATGGTCAAATGTCTTCACGAAGCGCACCCTGCGAGTAAGGTGGTGAACTGTAAGCATGGCGGGGACTTTTTGCATCCGTATGTGAAGGTAGTACAGTTCGATGAAAGACAGAATCCGAGGTAACGGGATGGCACAAAAAGCCGAAGACGACGACAAGGTTCGCCTGGACAAGTGGCTGTGGGCGGCGCGTTTCTACAAGACGCGGGCGCTGGCCAAGGCGGCGATCGAGAGCGGCAAGGTGCATTGCCGGGGCGAGCGTTGCAAGCCGGGCAAGGAGCCACGGGTGGGCGACGAATTTTTGCTGCGCACCGGGTTCGATGAACGCACCGTGGTGGTGAAGGCGTTGTCGGTGGTGCGGCGTGGGGCGCCAGAAGCGCAGACGCTGTACGAGGAAACCGAAGAAAGCGTGCGCCGCCGGGAGCAGGCGGCCGAAATGCGTAAGGCCGGGGCCATGGGCGTGACCACCGATGGCCGGCCGACCAAGAAGCAGCGCCGACAGATTCACCAGCTGCATGGGAGCTTTGAATAGCCGGGGCCGCTTTGCGGCCCATCGCCGGCAAGCCAGCTCCCACAGAGCCTTGTGGGAGCGGCCTTGCCGGCCCGGTCGGAAAGGGCTGCGTAGCAGCCCCAAGCATCTAGCGGAGCACGGCCATTCGCCCGACAAGCGGTAATCTGGCCAGCAGGTTGAACAACGGCGCCGTCCAGCGCATCAACGCCTCACTGCCTTTGGCCGCCAGCGGCGTGTAGTAGCTCCAGCCCAACGCCAGCACTGCCATCAGCAACCCGCCAATGTAGTCATCCTGCCCCCAATGGGCGCCGGCCACCAGGCGCGGCAGCATGAACAGCACCGCCAGCCCCCAGATCACCAGGAACTGCACCAGGCGGCGGCTGAATACGCTCATGAACAGCGCCCAGATCAGCAGCACCGAAGCGTGATCCCCCGGGAAACTCTTGCTGGATCGGTCCTTGAGCTCCCAGGCCGCCTCCAGGTTCGGGTAGTAGTCGCTGAGGTGCACCACGTCGTCGAAGATCATCGACGGGCTCTTGTGCTGCCAGCCGGCTGCATCCACCCACTTGGAAAACAGCGCGCGAATCACCACTAAGAGGAGTAGCGTGACCAGAAAGCCGAAAAAGGCCTGGCGAACCTGAGCTGCCTTGAACACCCAGTCACCACGGATAAGCACTGCCAGAAGGATCAGGCCAACGACGATGTCGAACGGGCGCAGGCTGCCGACGGTCCAGATGTAGCGCCAGGTGGTGTTGTCGGCCAGCGGCGCATTCAGGCTGTGGAACAGCCACTCGTCGAAAGTCAGGCACAGGATCTGGCCAAAAGGCCATAACCAGAAACACAGTAGAGCGATGGGAAGCAGCGTGCAGGCTGCCAATGGCCCCAAGGACCACCTTGCTTGGAACAGTGGTCGATTGTCCATAAGATACCTCTATTGCAAACAGGATTCGGAGCGCCTTGTGAGCGCTCTGTCACGGGTTTTCGAAGGTTTTCGACAACCGCTGTAACCATTTTGTCATCATTTTTTAGATAGCCAAAACCTATGAGCGATTTGCCTGATACCGATTTCACTCAACGTTTCATCTTCGACGAGCGCGATGTGCGCGGCGAGTGGGTGTCTCTCGATGACAGCTATGCCGCGGTGCTGGCGCGTCATGAATACCCACAGCCGGTGCAGGCGCTGCTCGGCGAACTGATGGCTGCCACCGCCTTGCTGGTGGGGGCGCTGAAGTTCGATGGCCTGCTGATTCTGCAGGCGCGCTCCGAAGGGCCGATCCCGCTGTTGATGGTGGAATGCTCGGGCGATCGCGACATCCGTGGCGTGGCGCGCTACGAGGCCGATCAGATCGCCGCTGACGCCACGCTGGCGCAGTTGATGCCCGAGGGCCACCTGACCCTGACCATCGACCCGGTCAAGGGCCAGCGCTACCAGGGTACAGTGGACCTCGACGGTGCCAACCTGTCGGAGTGCTTCACCAACTACTTCGTCCAGTCGCAACAGCTCAATACCCGCTTCTGGCTCAACGCCGAAAACGGCAAGGCCCGTGGCCTGCTGCTGCAGCAACTGCCGCGTGATCGCCAGCCTGACGACGAAGAGCGTGAAGACAGCTGGCAGCACGTGATCGCCTTGGCCAAGACCCTCAAGCCTGAAGAATGGGCCGAAGGTAACGAAACCCTGCTGCACCGCCTGTACCACGAAGATGCCGTGCGCCTGTTCGACATTCAGCCGTTGCGCTTCAATTGCAGCTGCTCGCGCGAACGCTCCGGTAACGCGCTGGTGAGCCTGGGCGAGCATGACGCCAAGGCACTGGTGCAAGAGTGCGGCGGCCAGGTGGAGATCGATTGCCAGTTCTGCAACGAGCGCTATTTCTTCGATGCAAGCGATGTGGCGCAACTGTTTGCCGGTGGCGGTACAGACACCGCCTCAGAAACTCGCCACTGAAACGTTTAATTGCAGGGGAATCTCCTGTCGAATTGCGCAAAAGCGCGGTTACGACAGGAGGGGCCTACTTTTTTTGGGCGTTTCTGGCATAATCCGGCCACTTTTTTCGCTGTAGTAGTTTTTTCAAGACAACTACAAAACGTTTGGAGCACTCGGCCTCGGGCCGGATGGGGTATCTCATGACGCAAGCCAACAACACCGTGTACACCGACCTGAGCGTCGATGAGCTGGTAAAAGAAGCGCTGCAACGCGGTGAAGGCGTACTAGCCGATACTGGCGCACTGGTCGTAGAGACTGGTCACCGTACTGGCCGTTCGCCGGCTGACCGTTTCATCGTCGAAGAACCTTCCACCCAGGACGCCATTTCCTGGGGCCCGATCAACCGCAAGTTCCCGGCCGACAAGTTCGATGCCCTGTGGGACCGCGTCGAGGCGTTCAACAACGCCCAGGATCACTTCGTTTCCTACGTTCACGTAGGGGCAGCCGCCGAGCACTACCTGCCGGTGAAGATGACCACCCAGACTGCCTGGCAGAACCTGTTCGGCCGTTGCCTGTTCATCAACCCGGAGCAGTTCAACCCGGCTGGCCGCGACCAGTGGCAGGTGCTCAACGTTGCCAACTTCGTGTGCGAGCCTGAGCGTGACGGCACCAATTCCGACGGTTGCGTGATCATCAACTTCGCCGCCAAGAAGGTACTGATCGCTGGCATGCGTTACGCCGGCGAAATGAAGAAAGCCATGTTCTCGGTGCAGAACTTCCTGCTGCCGGCGGCCGACGTACTGCCAATGCACTGCGCGGCCAACATCGGCGAAGAAGGCGATGTGACCCTGTTCTTCGGCCTGTCCGGCACCGGCAAGACCACCCTGTCGGCCGACGAAAGCCGTTACCTGATCGGTGACGACGAGCACGGTTGGGGCGAAGGCGTTGTCTTCAACATGGAAGGCGGCTGCTACGCCAAGTGCATCGACCTGTCCGAGAAGAACGAGCCGGTCATCTGGAAAGCCATCAAGCACGGCGCTGTGCTGGAAAACGTCGTTCTCGACGCCAACCAGCACGCCGACTACACCGACGTCAGCCTGACCCAGAACAGCCGTGCAGCGTACCCGCTGGAGCACGTTGCCAAGCGTTCCGAAGCGAACCTGGGCGGCGAGCCTAACGCGGTCATCTTCCTGACCTGCGACCTGACCGGTGTTCTGCCTCCGGTTTCGATCCTGAACAACGAACAGGCGGCCTACCACTTCCTGTCCGGTTACACCGCGCTGGTTGGTTCTACCGAAATGGGTTCGGGCGGCGGCATCAAGTCGACCTTCTCCACCTGCTTCGGCGCACCGTTCTTCCCGCGCCCGGCTGGCGAGTACGCCGAGCTGCTGATCAAGCGTATCAATGGCTTCAACTCCAAAGTCTACCTGGTCAACACCGGCTGGACCGGCGGTGGCTACGGCGTTGGCAAGCGCTTCAGCATCCCGACCACCCGTGCGGTGATCGCTGCGATCCAGAGCGGCGCGCTGGTCGGTGCCGAAACCGAGCACCTGGACATCATCAACCTGGACGTGCCGAAAGTTGTCCCGGGCGTTGAAACCGAGCTGCTCAACCCGCGCACCAACTGGGCTGACAAAGCTGCCTACGACGAGGCCGCCAAAGGCCTGGCCAAGCTGTTCATCGAAAACTTCAAGAAGTTCGAAGTTTCCGACGCCATCAAGGCCGCTGGCCCGCAGCTGTAAGCTGAGCCTGCCGTAACTAGAAAGCCGCCCTCAGGGGCGGCTTTTTTGTTGCTGGTGTTCAAGGCCATTGCTGTCGGGCGTGCAGAATGCGGATGATCTCGACACGGTTATCTACGACGCGGTAGATCATCACATAATTGGGCCTGACTACGATTTCCCTGGTTCCTGGGTATCTGCCCACCTTGTAGAGAACCGGATTCAGTGCTGCGCGCCTGGCTTTGTCCCCGAAGGTTTCGTCCAGCTCGATTGCCGCTGCAGGATTGTCCTGAGCGATATGGTCCATGATGCGCACGCGGTCTTTGAGCGCCATTTGGCGCCACGTCAGCCGCATCAACGTATCTTGGTAGCCAGGGTGGCACGACGAGCAGCAAACAGTCGTTCGGCCTCCTCATCGTCCATCACTGGCACTGTGTCTTCCAGGCTTGCTGTTACCTGCTCGTGAAACCAAGTCTCATAGGCAGCTGCTTCATGGGCCCGCTTCAACGCCTGGGCGCGGTCAGGCCGTTGATAAGTAGTCACCTGCCCAGGATCGAAAGTGGATGCGTCGACCACGAAATAGTCGATTCCCAGATCCAGCAGGTAAGTCACCAGAGTCTCAAGTTTCTTGAAAAGCCTGACGTTGCCGCTGCGCTGGGCGGTAAGCACATGTTCCTGATGGTTGATGTCTACCTGAACCGCCCAGCCCCCTGGGTGACCTACGATATGCGTAGCGTTGATACGGCCTGATTCCGCCATGCGGCTCAGGTTGGCATGGTCTAGATGATGAGTTGGCATGGGTGTATTTCTCGGCTTCATCGGGACTGACCATGCTATGCAATCTATAGTTGATTGCGACTATAGGCCTTCCGAACTTGTTGTGGGAAGCTTCCTGATCGATTGCAACCAACTGTGGATAACTCATGACCGAATCCCCTCAGCGCACTGCCTTCTCCCACTTCCACCCCATCCTCACCCGCCCATCGGACAACGACGTCAACGGCCATATCGCCGGTGCTACCGTGCATGGCTTTTTCGAAACGGCTATCCAGGCCTTCCTTGTCGAACAGGCCGAGGTGGACCTGCGTGACGGCGAGCTGGCGGCATTCGTGGTCAGTTCGGCGGCGGATTTCTTCGCGCTGCCCGGCTTCCCCGACGTTCTCGAAGTGGGCTTGGGGGTGACGCGCCTGGCGGGTAGTACGGTGGAGTACCGCCTGGCGCTGTTCCGCCCGGGTGAGCCGGAGGCGTGTGCGGCAGGTACGGTGGTTCAGGTGTTCATCGAACGGGCCAGTGGTCGTCCTGTGGTGTTGCCTGAGCCGCTGCAAATGATCCTGTCTGGCCTGGTACTGGAGCAGCAGGCATAAAAAAGCCCTGCCGAAAGGGGCGGGGCTTTTGCTGCCGGGGCGAGGCCCTCAGGCATCAGTCGCGCCAGTGGCGCTTGTGCTTGCGGTGGCCGTAGTGGCGACCACGGTCGTAGTGGCGACGGTCGTCGTAGTCGCGACGGTAGCGGCGATCATCATGGCGCTCGTCTTCGTCGGCCTTGTTGCCCATGTAGTTACCCAGGGCGCCACCGGCACCACCGCCGGCTGCTGCACCAATGTAGCTACCGGTGGTGCCGCCCACCGAGCGACCGACCACGTTACCGCCTGCAGCGCCCAGCGCGCCGCCGATAGCGGCCTCGCCACGCTGGCGCTTGTCGGCGCCCAGGGCACCGCCGGCTGCGCCGCCCAGACCGGCACCAATGGCACCGCCCGTGCTACCACCGATGGAGTTGCCCACGACGGAGCCCAGTACCCCACCCAATGCGCCGCCAATGCCGGCCTCGGTATTGCCGCCTGCCATGGCAACGCCGCTGAGCAAGCTGAAAGACAACAACAAAATCGAGGAGTACTTCTTCATCAAGAGAGCCTCATAGGGATGACGAGGCGAATTTGAGGCTAAGCGGCGCGGCTGGCAACGGAAATCCGACGAGTAACACGAGTTGTACACAATTCGCTAAGTTACTGTATTTGCTGTGAAACTTTATCGATTTTCGGCTGTCTGAGACCTTTATGACAAAGCCCTGAACCGCCATGGAACAGGGCTTTTTCGTTTCTACAGGATACGCCCGTCGTCCTGTGCCCGCTCCAGTTTGATGGCAATGAACTTCGATGTCGGCGTATGGCTGCCATCGCCAATGCTCTCCAGCGGCACCAGCGGGTTCACTTCGGGGTAGTACGCCGCTGCCTGCCCGGCCGGGATGTCGAAGGCCAGCAGGGTGAAGCCCTGCACCCGGCGCACATGCTCATCCCCCCACAGCGACACGATGTCGACCTTCTGCCCCGGCTGGAAGCCCAGGCGGATGATGTCGGCTTCGTTGGCGAACAGCACCTCGCGCTGGCCGCGCACGCCGCGGTAGCGGTCGTCCAGGCCGTAGATGGTGGTGTTGTACTGATCGTGCGAGCGCATCGACTGCATGATCAGGTCCGGCAGCTGGCCACTGGCGCGCACGCGCTCATCGAGCAACGAATCCGGCAGCAGGTTGGCCTTGAAGTTAGCGCGGCCAGTGCTGGTCTTCCATTCGCGACTGGCGGCGCTGTTACCCAGGTAGAAGCCGCCTGGGTGTTGCAGGCGCTGGTTGAAACCGCTGAAGCCGGCGATGGTATCGCCGATCAGGTCGCGGATGCGGTCGTAGTCGGCCACCAGCCAGTGCCAGTCCACCGGTTGCTTGCCCAGGGTCGCGGCGGCGATGCCGGCAACCACTGCCGGTTCCGAGCGCATTTGCGTCGACAGTGGCTTCAGCTGGCCGTTGGAGGCGTGCACCATGCTGAACGAGTCTTCCACCGTCACCGCTTGTGGCCCGTCGGCCTGCAGGTCGATGTCGGTGCGGCCCAGGCACGGCAGGATCAGCGCCTGCTTGCCGTGCACCAGGTGGCTGCGGTTGAGCTTGGTGCTGATATGTACGGTCAGCTCGCAATTGCGCAGTGCCTGTGCGGTACGCTCGGTGTCCGGCGTGGCCTGTGCAAAATTACCCCCCAGGCCGATGAATACCTTGGCTCGGCCATCGAGCATGGCGTGAATCGCTTCGACGGTGTTGTGGCCGTTGTGCCGGGGCACGGGGAAGCCAAAACGCTTTTCGATGGCGTCAAGCAGGGCCACCGGCGGGCGCTCGTTGATGCCCATGGTGCGGTCGCCCTGCACGTTGCTGTGGCCACGCACCGGGCACAGGCCAGCGCCGGGTGCGCCGATGTTGCCGCGCAGCATCTGCAGGTTGACGATTTCCTGGATGGTCGGCACCGAATGGCGGTGCTGGGTGATGCCCATCGCCCAGCACATGATCACCCGCTTGCCGCGGCAGTACATGCGGGCGGCCAGCTCGATGTCGGCTAGGGCCAGGCCGGACTGCGCCTGGATGTGCTCCCACGGCGTGGCATCTACCACTGCCAGGTACTCGTCGACGCCATGGCCATGTTCGGCAATGAAAGCATGGTCGAACACGGCCGGTTCGCCTTTGGCCTGGGCTTCGCGTTCCCATTGCAGGGCGAACTTGGCCATGCCGCGCAGCATCGCCATGTCGCCGCCCAATGCCGGGCGGAAGAACGCGGTGTTGGTCGGCCGGTCACTGTTGGTCAGCATCTCCAGCGGGTTCTGCGGGTGCTGGAAACGCTCCAGGCCACGTTCCTTCAGCGGGTTTACGCACACCACCTGGGCGCCACGTTTCACCGCATCGCGCAGCGGGTCGAGCATGCGCGGGTGGTTGGTGCCGGGGTTCTGGCCCCAGACGAAAATCGTGTCGGCATGCTCGAAATCGTCGAAGGTGACGGTGCCCTTGCCAACCCCGACGCTTTGCCCGAGGGCCACGCCACTGGCCTCGTGGCACATGTTCGAACAGTCGGGGAAGTTGTTGGTGCCGTAGGCGCGCACGAATAACTGGTACAGGTACGCCGCTTCGTTGCTGGCGCGCCCCGAGGTATAGAACTCGGCCTGGTCAGGGTTGGCCAGCTTGTTCAGCTCGCGGGCGATCAGGGCGAACGCGGCATCCCAGCTGATTGGCAGGTACCGGTCGCTGGGCGCGTCGTAGACCATCGGTTCGGTCAGGCGCCCTTGGTACTCCAGCCAGTAGTCGCTCTGCTGCAGCAGCGAGGTGACGCTGTAACGGGCGAAGAAGGCGGCATCGACGCGGCGCTTGGTCGCCTCCCAGTTCACCGCCTTGGCGCCATTCTCGCAGAACTTGACCATGCCGCTTTCCGGCGAATCACCCCAGGCGCAGCCCGGGCAGTCGAAGCCGCCGTTCTGGTTGGTCTTGAGCAGCGCGCGAATGTTCTTCAGCGCGTTGTCGCTGCCGACCCAGGCCTTGGCCACGCTGCGCAACGCGCCCCAGCCACCGGCGGGGCCGTGGTAGGGCTTGTAGCGAGGGGGGGAGGCTGGGGCGTTGTCCGGGAGGTGCTGGTAAGAGGTCACGGCTGTTACGACTCCGCCGCCGGGCTGTAGACCCGCGGTGCGCTGTGCTTGGGCAGATGGATGAGGTTGAGGTTGTGCTTGCGTGCCCATTGCAGGGCAAGGCCGGTGGGCGCCGACAGGCTGACCAGGGTCTGGATGCCGGCACGCAGTACTTTCTGGATCAGCTCCAGGCTGCAGCGGCTGGTGACGATGGCCAGGCCGCCCTGGCTGTCTATGCCTTGGCGCAGCAGGGCGCCGATCAGCTTGTCGAGGGCGTTGTGCCGGCCGATGTCTTCACGGCCGAGCAGCAGCTCGCCATGGCGGTCCATGAACAGTGCGGCATGCACAGCCCCGCAATGCTGGCCCAGCGGCTGGAAGGCATCGATGCGTTCACGCAGGCCAACCAGCCACTGGGGCGGGGGCAGGGGCGCGCCTGGCAGTTCGGGCAGGTCCGGTAGCGCCTGTTCAAGCGCTTCGACCCCGCACAGGCCGCAACCACTGGTGCCGGCCAGCTGGCGGCGCTGGTTTTTGAGGTTCCAGAACGCCCGGCTGGAAATTTCCAGGTCGGCATACATTGCCGAGCCGCTGCCGGAAAGCTTCAGGTCGTAGATTTCTGTGGTGCCTTCGACAATGCCGCTGCCAACGCTGAAACCGACGGCGAAGTCTTCGAGGTCGGTGGGGCTGACCAGCATCACCGCCTGGTTGAGGCCGTTGTAGACAATGGCCAGGGCCACTTCTTCGGCCAGCGGGGTGCTTTCGCGTTGGGCGTCGCTGAGCTGGACGTAATCGTAGGTGTTGCTGGCGGCGGGCATGGACAAGGGCGATGATGCCGCGCAGACCGGAGGTTTGCTGTTCATCGGGGCGTTGAATACCGGCGGCTTTCTGATTGCACAAGCCTAGGCTTGCGGGCCGGCGGCGTCTAATCGCTAGGGTCTATGCCTTGATAGACCGTGTCGATTGGTCGCACAGGGGGCGGGAGTGGAAAAGCTGGCCTAGACTCGTGAGTCCGAGGTTTCGTCAACAAGGAGAGCGCAATGAGCCTGTTCAGTTTCGTGAAGGAAGCCGGCGAGAAGTTGATCGACCTGCTGACCCCTGGCAATGCCAATGCCGAGGAGCAGCTGAAAAAACACGTGCAAGACGTTGGACTGGGCAACCCGAACATCACCGCCACTGTAGAGGGAGACACGATCACCCTCAAGGGTGAAGTGGCCAGCCAGGAAGAGAAGGAGAAGATCATCCTCGCAGCCGGCAACATCAATGGTGTAGCCAGCGTGGATGACCAGATCACCGTGACCGGGCCGGTTGTGAAGGCGGCACGGTTCGTTACGGTGAAAAAGGGCGACACGCTATCGGCCATTTCAGTCGTGGTTTATGGCAACGCCAACCAGTACAACAAGATTTTCGAGGCCAACAAGCCGATGCTGTCGCACCCGGACAAGATCTATCCGGGGCAGGTGCTGCGTATTCCTGACTGATCTCTGAAACCTGTACCGGCCTCTTCGCGGGTGAACCCGCTCCCACAGGTTGAGCGCCCTCTCACGGCTGGCGCAGTACCTGTGGGAGCGGGTTCACCCGCGAAGAGGGCCTCATAGGCCTATCAATAATTCCCGGTAATCCTCGACCGCCGCAAACTCTTCGGTATCCCGCGGCCCTGCCTTGCTATCCGGCTGGCGCACCGCCAGCAGGTGCCCCACACCAAACCGCCGAGCACTGCGCAGAATCGCCAGCGTGTCATCGATAAACAGGCTGCGCCCCGGCTCAAAGCCAATATCCGCCTGCAAGGCATCCCAGAACTGCGGGCTTTCCTTCGGGTAGCCATAATCGTGCGAGCTGATCAGCCGTTCGAAATACGGCGCCAGTTCCACCCGTTCCAGCTTCAGCGACAGCGAGTCGCGGTGAGCATTGGTGATCATCACCACGCGTTTTCCCGCCTTGCGGATCGCCGCCAGGAAGGTATCGGCGTCTGGGCGCAGGGCGATCAGGTCGGCGATTTCCTGCTTCAGCTCACGGATTGGCAGGCGCAGCTCGCGGCTCCAGAAATCCAGGCAATACCAGTTCAGCGTGCCGGCATTGCGCTCGAACAGTGGCTGCAGCTCCATTTCCGCCATGGTCCGGCTCACCCCGTGCAGCTCGGCATAGCGCTGGGGCAGGTGCTCCAGCCAGAAGCGGTTGTCGTAATGCAGGTCGAGCAGGGTGCCGTCCATGTCCAGCAGGACGGTATCGATGGCAGACCAGGGAATAACAGGCATGGGAAACTCTCGATCAGTCGGCTAGCCACGGTATAGTAACCCGTTCACGCCAAGGAGCCGCCCCATGCGCCAGAAACCCACCGTCCTCAGCCGCGAAATCGTCGCCAGCAGCCGCCTGTTCCGCGTCGAAGCCGTGCAATTGCGCTTCAGCAATGGCAATGAGCGTACCTACGAGCGTTTGGTGGGCCGGGGTAACGGCTACGGGGCGGTGATGATCGTTGCCATGCTCGACGCCGAGCATGCCGTGCTGGTGGAGGAGTACTGCGGCGGCACCGATGAATACGAGTTGTCTTTGCCCAAGGGCCTGATCGAGCCGGGCGAGGATGTGCTGGCGGCAGCCGACCGGGAGCTCAAGGAAGAAGCCGGTTTTGGCGCACGCCAGCTGGAGCACCTGACAGAGCTGTCGCTGTCGCCGGGCTACATGAGCCAGAAGATCCAGGTAGTGCTGGCCACCGACCTGTACGAAGAGCGCCTGGAAGGCGATGAGCCAGAGCCGATGCGGGTCGACAAGGTCAACCTGCGCGAGTTGTCGGCATTGGCCATGCACCCACAGTTCACCGAGGGCCGCGCCCTGGCGGCGCTGTACCTGGCCCGTGACCTGATGATCCAGCGGGGGCTGCTGGAGCTATGAACGACCTGCAACTGATGCACGAAGTGGTCAAGCTGGCACTGACCGCAGGCGAGGCGATCCTGCCGTTCTGGCGTGCCGACGTGGCCGTGACCAACAAGGCCGACGATTCGCCGGTGACCGCCGCCGACCTGGCAGCGCACCGGGTGATTGCCGATGGCCTGCTGGCGCTGGCGCCGCACATTCCGGTGCTGTCCGAGGAAGACTGCAACATTCCGCTGGCCGAGCGTCAGGGCTGGAGCCGCTGGTGGCTGGTCGACCCGCTGGACGGCACCAAGGAGTTCATTGCCGGCAGCGAAGAGTTCACGGTCAACATCGCCCTGGTCGAAAACGGCGAGGTGGTGTTTGGCGTGGTGTCGATGCCCACCAATGGGCGCTGTTATTTTGGTGGGCGCGGCATGGGGGCCTGGCGTGCAGATGCCGGTGAGGCAGCCCAGCCGATCCAGGTACGCAACGCACCCGCGCAGGGCGAGCGTTTTACCGTGGTGGCCAGCCGTCGGCATTCCAGCCCGGAGCAGGAAGCGCTGTTGGCCGGCCTTGGGGCTGCGGTGGGTGAGCTGGAGCTGGCCAATATCGGCAGTTCGTTGAAGTTCTGCCTGCTGGCTGAGGGCAGCGCAGACTGCTATCCGCGCCTGGCGCCGACTTCGCAGTGGGACACCGCTGCGGCCCAGGGTGTGGTGGAGGGGGCCGGTGGCGAAGTGATCGGGCTGGATGGCTTGCCGTTTCGGTATCCGCCACGCGAGTCGCTGCTCAATCCGTATTTCCTGGCGTTGCCTGCCAATGCTGCATGGCGCCAGGCCTTCCTGAAGCTGATCTGACGGATTTAACCGTACCCTGTGGGAGCGGGCGAGCCCGCGAAGCAGGCACCGCGGTGCTCGGCACCGGCTTCGCCGGTGTTCGCGGGCTTGCCCGCTCCCACAGGAATTGCGCCAGTCTTTGGGTTGTGTGCCAAGAGGTTGCTTCAAGCGGCTGTTGGGCTAGCGGTGCAGCACGTACTGGCCGCTGAATTTCACTGCAGGCTCGTCACTTCCGGCATTGCTCACGGTGGTTTCCAACGTCAACCGCGCCCGCCCACGGCGCTGGTACATGGCCAGGAATCGCTCCCAGGTCTTTTCGTCGGGCGGTGCACAACGCGCCACCGCCGCACCGGTAACCGGCAACGGATAACTGATCTGCCCTTCCTGGATGACGATATGCCCGTCATCGATCCCCAGCGCCCGCAGACGCAGGTGCAGCCAGCCCCAGCCCGCCAGCACGGCGGCGCAGTACAGGCTGCCGCCAAACATGGTGCTCTTGTGGTTGACGTTCGCCGCCAGCGGCAGTTGCAGGCGCAGGGTGTGCTGCTGCCAATCGATCACCCCCAGGCCCATTTCGCGGGTCAGGGGGATGTCGCTGTGCAGTACGGACTGCAGGTACTGGCTATCGGTGTTCATTAACGGTGGTCCTCTTGGTCGTCATGCCCGCCGCTGCCGCCGTCGAAGCTCAAGCTGTGCTTGCGCAGCTTGTCGTGCAGGGTCTTGCGGGGGATGCCCAGCGCCTCGGCCAGGCTGCGCATGGAGCTGTGTGGCTGGGCCAGTTCGGCCGCGATCAGCGAGCGTTCGAACTGCTCGACCTGCTCGCTGAGGTTGCCGCTCAGCACAGGCGCAGCAGCTGCTGTCGCCGGCGGCGCCTGGCCGTCCAGGGCCAGCTCCAGGCCAAGGGCGAAACGCTCGGCGGCGTTTTGCAGCTCGCGCACATTGCCTGGCCAGGGGTGGCGCAACAGCACGGCACGCTGCGCCGGTTGCAAGGTGTGCGGGGACAGGCCATGGCGCTGGCTGGCGGCGTCGGCGAAGTGCTGGAACAGCACCAGGATGTCATCGCCGCGCTCGCGCAGCGGTGGAATACGCAGCGGCGCCACGTTCAGGCGGTAATACAGGTCGGCACGGAAGCGCCCTTGGTCGGCGGACTGGCGCAGGTCTTCCTTGGTCGCGGCAATGATGCGGATATCCAGCGGGATCAGCTGGTTGCCGCCAAGTCGCTCGACCACCCGTTCCTGCAACATGCGCAGCAGTTTTACCTGTACATCCAGGCTCATGCTCTCGATTTCGTCGAGGAACAGCGTGCCGCCGTTGGCGAACTCGAACTTGCCGATACGGCGTTTTTGCGCGCCGGTGAAGGCGCCTGGCTCATGGCCGAACAACTCGCTTTCCACCACTGACTCGGCCAGCGCGCCGGCGTTGATCGCCACGAACGGGCCGTCGCGTCGGCTGGACAGGTCGTGCAGGGCGCGGGCCACCACCTCTTTGCCCGCGCCGGTTTCACCCAGTATCAGCACATCGGCGCGGGTGCCGGCCAGGGCACCGATCTGCTCGCGCAGGCGCAGCATGGACGGCGAGTGGCCGACCAGGCGGGTGGCCAGTTGCTGGCGGTCGCTCAGTGCCAGGCGCAGGCTGCGGTTGTCCAGCACCAGGCGGCGCAGGGCCAGGGCGCGGCGCACGCTGTCGAGCAGGGCGTCTGTGGCAAAGGGTTTTTCCAGGAAGTCATAAGCCCCGGCGCGCATCGCCTGCACCGCCAGCGGCACATCGCCGTGGCCGGTAATCAGCAGCACCGGCAGCTCGCTGTCGCGGCCGTGCAGTTGCTCCAGCAGTTGCAGGCCATCGATACCGGGCATGCGGATGTCGCTGACCACCACACCGGGCCAATCGGCCTCGATACGCTCGGCCAGGCCTTGGGCATCGGCCAGGGCGACTACCTTGAGCCCGGCCAGGTCCAGGGTCTGGCTCAGCGCCTGGCGCAGGTGCGGGTCATCGTCCACCAGGATGACCTGGGCTTGGCTGTCGATCAGTGTCTCGGTGGTCATGCCGAGGAGTCCTCCGAATTGGGCAAAGTAGCGCCAGGCGCGGCCACGCGCAGCTGCAGGGTCAGCAGTGCGCCACCTTCCGGGTGGTTGGCCAGCAGCAGTTCACCGCCCAGGGCGCGCATCAGGCTTTCGCAGATGGCCAGGCCCAGGCCCAGGCCCTGGGTGCGGGTCTTGGTGGTGAAGAACGGCTCCTTGGCATGCTCCAGGGCCTGTCGGCTGAAGCCGGGGCCGTTGTCGCGGATGTACAGGTAGACGCAGTCATCGCGCTGCTCGGCACTTAGCCACAAGCGGCGCGGGTTGGCCTTTTCGGTCAGGGCGTCGAGGGCATTGGCCAGCAGGTTGCCGAGCACCTGGCGCAGGCGGGTTTCACCGGCCTGTACCCACAAGGTCGCCTCCGGCAGGTCGCGGATCAGCTCCACGGCCATCGCCCGGCGGCGCTTGGCCAGCAGTGCCAGGGCATCGTCCAGGGCGGGCTGCAAGGCCACGCTTTCCGGGGCATGTCGGTCGCGGCGCGCGAAGGCGCGCAGGTGGGCGATGATCGAGGCCATGCGCCCGGTCAGCTCGCCGATCAGCTTGAGGTTGCCGCGGGCGTCATCGGTGCGTTGGTGGTCCAGCAGGATTTCGGCGTTTTCCGCGTAGCTGCGGATGGCCGCCAGCGGCTGGTTCAGCTCGTGGCTGATGCTGGCCGACATGGTGCCGAGTACCGACAGCTTGCCCGCCTGCACCAGTTCGTCCTGGGCGCGCACTGCTTCTTGCTGGGCGTTTTCACGTTCCAGCACGGCATTTTTCAACCGTGTGTTCAGGCCTTCAAGGTCGGCGGTACGTTGGGCCACACGCTTTTCCAGCTCCTGGCGGCCACGGGCTTCGAAGTCGATGCGGTCGATGTAGTGGCGCCGCCGTTGCATCACCAGGCCGGCCAGCAGCATCAGTACCAGCAGCGTACCGGCACCGATGGCCATCACCGTTTGCACCGAGCGATCGACCAGCATGCGCGGCGCGAGGATGCTGACCTGCCAGCCGGTTTCCTTGATGTCGCGGGTCTGGGTGATCCATGCGTCCGGGTTGAGCACCAGCGGTTGCGGGGCCTGGGTCGGGTAGGGCTGGATGGCGATGATGGCCTGGCGCTCGGCCTCGGTCAGCGTGCGGGTGGAGCGGAAGCGCCAGTCGGGCCGCGACGTCAGGATGACCACGCCGTTGTGGTCGGTCAGCAGCAGCTGCTCGGGGGTGCGGCCCCAGAGGGTTTCGGTGTGGTCGAGGTCGACCTTGACCACCAGCACGCCGACGATGCGCTCGCGGTCCCGCACAGCTGCGGCAAAGAAGTAGCCGCGCTTGGCCGAGGTAGTGCCCTGGCCGAAGAACCGGCCCAGGTGGCCGGCCATGGCTTCGTTGAAGTAGGGGCGGAAGGCGAAGTTGCGACCGACGAAGCTGTCGCGCTTGTCCCAGTTGGACGCGGCCAGGGTGTTGCCGCTGACGTCCATCAGGTACATCACCTCGGCACCGGTCTGCTGCACGATGTCCTTGAGCAGGCGGTTGGCGTTGGTCACCGCTTCCAGGCGGAACGGGTCGGCCAGCACGCCACGCAGCGCCGGCAGGTCACCGAGGATCTGCGGCAAGGTTTCGTAGCGGTGCAGGGTGCCGAGCAGGTTGGCGACGTACAGGTCGAGGGTCTGGCGGTTCTGCGAGGCCAGCTCTTCCTGGTAGTAGCGTTCGGCCAGGTGATGCAGGGGCCACAACAACGGGGCCAGGCACAGGGCCAACAAGGCCAGGCTGCGCCAGCGGGGACGGCGTGGGGGCGTGGGTTTTGCAATCATCACGTAAATGCGCCAGAAAAGTCTGGCGCAATTATGCGCTAGTTAAGGCAGCAGTTCCGCCTCTGCCAGTGGCAGGCCGAGCTTGTCCTTGTCCGACAGCACCGGTGGTTGCTGCAACCCCCAGTCGATGGCCAGTTGCGGGTCGTCCCAGCGGATGCAGCGGTCGGCGCCGGGGTTGTAGTAATCGGTGGTCTTGTAGAGGAACTCGGCCGATTCGCTCATCACCGCAAAACCGTGGGCGAAACCGGGAGGTACCCATAACTGGCGGTGGTTGTCGGCCGACAGGTGCACGGCGACCCATTGGCCAAAGGTTGGCGAGCTTTTGCGCACGTCCACGGCGACATCGCGGATTTCCCCGTGTACCACCCGCACCAGCTTGCCTTGGGTGTTCTCGACCTGATAGTGCAGCCCGCGCAGTACACCCTTGATGGAGCGAGAGTGGTTGTCCTGCACGAACTCGGTGCGCACGCCAGTTTGCCGCGCGAACTCACGCGCGTTGAATGCTTCGAAGAAAAAACCACGGCTGTCACCGAAGACCTTCGGCTCGATGATCAGTACTTCAGGGATTGCGGTAGGGATGATGTTCATAGTGGCTCGCTGGCCCGTTGCCCAAGTATTGACCCTAGTCGGCCCCGCTGGAATTTTCCGCATACCGATGCAACAGGATGCATAAGGTGTGGCTATGGTAGACGTCAGACCGGTAGCGGCACCAGGCACGGGTTTTCATGATTCGATTGTTATCGATCTAATTGCGCATAATTCGCGAGTCATTCCCGACTGCCGGGCTTCAAATATCGATATATATCGGTTATAAATTGACAAACGCCCCAGCACACTCCGGCTCAGGGCCATCATAGAGGTCACCCATGAAAACCCTCAACTCCACGCCCCGTGCCGATGGTTTCCACATGCCCGCCGAGTGGGCCCCGCAAACCCAGGTGTGGATGGTCTGGCCGGAGCGCCCGGACAACTGGCGCCTGGGCGGCAAGCCGGCACAGGCTGCGCATGTGACCCTGGCCAAGGCCATTGCCCGCTTCGAACCTGTCACCGTCGCGGCCTCCGCCGGCCAGTACGAAAATGCCCGTCGCCAACTCGACCAGCCGAACATTCGCGTGGTCGAAATCAGCAACGACGACGCCTGGGTGCGTGATACCGGCCCAACCTTCGTCATCAACGACCAAGGTGAAGTGCGTGGTGTGGACTGGGGCTTCAATGCCTGGGGCGGCTTCGACGGCGGCCTGTATGCGCCGTGGAACCGCGACGAGGAATTGGCCGCCAAGGTGCTGGAAATGGAGCGCTGCCAGCGCTACCAAACCGAAGGCTTCGTACTTGAAGGCGGTTCGATCCACGTGGACGGTGAGGGCACCGTGATCACCACCGAGGAATGCCTGCTCAACCGTAACCGCAACCCGCACCTGAACCGCGAGCAGATCGAAGCCGTGCTGCGTGACCAACTGGCGGTCGACACCGTGGTGTGGCTGCCGGATGGCCTGTACAACGACGAAACCGACGGCCACGTCGACAACTTCTGCTGTTACGTGCGCCCGGGTGAAGTGTTACTGGCCTGGACCGATGATTCGAACGACCCCAACTATGCGCGCTGCCACGCGGCCATGGAGGTGTTGAAGAACACCCGCGATGCCAAGGGCCGCGAGTTCATCGTGCACAAGATGCCGATCCCGGGCCCGCTGTTTGCCACCGCTGAAGAGTGTGCCGGTGTCGATCAGGTGGCCGGCAGCCAGGAGCGAGACCCGTCGGTGCGCCTTGCCGGTTCGTACGTGAACTTCCTGATCGTCAACGGCGGCATCATTGCGCCAAGCTTCGACGACCCGGCAGATGCCGAAGCCAGAGCGATCCTGGCAAAGATCTTCCCTGACCACGAAGTAGTGATGATCCCTGGCCGCGAATTGTTGCTGGGTGGCGGCAACATCCACTGCCTGACTCAGCAGCAGCCGGCGCCGGTCAAGCGTTGAGCCCAGCGTGAATTAAAAAAAGGCCCGTCATTTGACGGGCTTTTTTTCTGGCGACACCCGGCGCCCAGGCTGGCATAGGTTTTGTATTGTTTTTCAATCAGATAGCTCGGCCGGGCCGCGCTCTCGGATCTGTAACATTACCTACGTAAATTAGCCGCTCACGGGCCAGGGAGTACGTGTAGACATGAACGCAGCAAGTGAGTCGGCTTTGCGCCCATCGGCAGTGAATCACCAGTCGCTCAAGGTTGTGGCGAAGTGGTTGAAACACCATGGAAGCATCAGGGTCAGGACGACCGACCCACGACGTCTGCTTGCCGGGCGGTACCCTCAAGGGCTGATCAGCGAAGCAGAGATGCAGGCGCTGATGGCGGTGTGGCACTGATCGGATCGGTATTACTTGTACCGGCCTCTTCGCGGGCATGCCCGCTCCCACAGAGTCACCACATGGCTCGAAACCTGTGAAACACCTGTGGGAGCGGGCGCGCCCGCGAAGAGGCCAGTACAGTCAACAACGATCAGAAGCTGTAGCTACCCGTAACCACCAGGCTACGCGGGTCCCCCACCTGAATCTGCGCCGCACTGGTCGCCGAGCTGTAGTAGGTCTTGTCGGCAATGTTGCTCAACGCCGCCCGCACATCCCAGTCATGGGTGCGGTACCCCGCCAGCGCATCCCAACGGCCATACCCTGGCAACACCGTGGTGTTCTGGTTGTCCGCATAACGCTCACCTACCAGCGTAACGCCTGTTTCGGCGTACCAGCCCAGCTCTGGTTTCCAGGTCACGAACAGGCTGGCGTTGCGCTTGGCCACATCGTTGATGCGGTTGCCTTCCTGGCCGTTGTTGTCCTTGACGATGATCGCATCCTGCAGGCCGATGCCGCCGCGTACATACCAGTTGCCGACGATATTGCCGGTGGCCGTCAACTCGATGCCGCGCGAACGCTGCAAGCCGCTGAGCAAGATGTTATTCGGGTTTTCCGGATCACGGGTGCGGCGGTTGTACAGTTCCAGCTCGTAGATGGCCAGGGTGGTGGTCAGGCGCTGGTCGAGCCAATCGCTTTTCACCCCGATTTCTTTCTGCCGGGTCTCTTCCGGCTTGGCGTCGTTGCCGTTGCCCGGTGCATCCGGGGTGATGCCGATCAAGCCGCCGCCCACCGGCGAGAAGGTCTTGCTCCACGAGGCGTAGAACGAATGATCCCGCCATGGCGTGTAGACCACGCCCAGGCGCGGGCTGGTGCTGTTACTGTCCTGCGGTTCGCGCACGCCATCCTTGTTGGTGGTTTCCACGTCGAACTGGTCGAAGCGAACGCCAGCCAGGATTTGCCATTGATCGTTCAGGCGGATCTGGTCTTGCAGGTAAAGGCCGCGGCTATCGACCACAGTGTGGTTGTTACTCGACAGCGCCAGTGTGCCATTGTGCTGCTGGTTGCTACCGGGTTTGCCCAAGCCCGGGAGCGGCTGGCTACCAGCGGTATACAGCACAGGGTCACGCTTCTGGTTGCCGAACTCCAGGCCCAGCAGCAGCTTGTGCTCCAGGCCCAGGGTGTCGAAGTCGCCCTCGGCCTCCAGGTTGTTGAACAGGTTGCGGGTGTTCAGGTCCTGCTGCCAGCGCTGGCGGGTCAGGACATTGGTGCTGGCGTTGTAGCCCGTGACGTAGGTGTTGTCGAACTCGCTGTCGAGCTTGAACAGGCCCAGGGTATGGCGCAGCTGCCAGGTTTCGTTCAGCTGGTAATTCAGGCGTGAGCGCAGGGACTGGGCGCGATCATCGATGTAGTCGCGCTGGTCGCCGTAGGTGGTGCCGCGGCTGACGTCGGCCGGGCGGCCATTCACCCCGGGGATGCCCCGGTCGGGCGTGCGGTTGTAGCGGCTGTATTCGTACTGCACCAGCCAGTTCAGGTCGGGGGTGATCTGCCAGCTGACCGACGGGGCGAACAGCTGGCGGCTGCCGTCGATACCCTTGCGGAAGCTGTTGTTGTCCTGGTTGCCCATGTTCAGGCGCAGGCTGACAGTGTCGCTGGGGTCGGCGCTGAGGTCGGCATACAGGCTGCGCAGGTCTTCGCTGCCGGCCTGTGCTTCGATGCTCGAGCGGCGCCCCTGCTCCGGAGCCTTGCTGACCCGGTTGACGATGCCGCCCTGGCTGCCACGGCCATACAGCACCGCCGCTGGCCCCTTCAGCACCTCGACCCGCTCGATGTTGTGCAGGTCGCGGATGTACTGGCTGTCGTCGCGAATGCCGTCCAGGTAGAAGTCGTTGCTGGCCTCGAAGCCGCGGATGCGCACGCTGTCAAAGCGGGTGTCGGCGCCGCTGCTTACGTTGGGGATCCCCTCCAGCGCCTTGCCCAGGGTGTTGTTGCCGTAGTCCAGCACATTGGCGGTTTTCACCGTGTCGATGGCCTGTGGCACATAGCGTACCGGCGTCGAGGTGCGGGTGGCGGTGCTCACCTCCTTGACGCGCGGGTTGTCCTTCTCACGCTCGCTGTCGGCGGTAACCGACGACTCTGGCAGCGTGGTGGTGGCGGCACTGGCCAGCTCTGCGCTGAACAGCAGCGACAGGCCAAGCGTCAACGGGGAAAGGCGGCAAGGTACAAGCATGGACACATCCGGACCGGGCAGGTGAAAAAGAAGGTGCGAATGGTAATGCTTGCTATTTGCTCTTGCTTGGGTATTTGTAAAGGGTTGTCTTTACATATGTATCTCTTTGTAACAGCCTCTGCCGCCACGGTTTGCCTGCACTCGGGAAATTGTCCGTTCGATCAAAAGGTAATTTCCCACACGAGATAAATTGCCCGCTGATAGCGCAAACCTGCATGGAAATGCACCAGCTCTGCCGATAATTTTGGTTATATCAACCTGCATTTCACGACTTTTTGACATTTGTAATCGCACACGGCTAGGATTCGGCCAACGCCTGCTGGCCATTATCTTGGCCATGCTGCTGCCGAGGGCTGCCGTGGACTTACCGGCTGGCCCACCAGGCGGGATCCGCATAGCGTCGAACCTACGAAGGGGCGTTGGTTCCTGGCGTCATAGTGCAGAGCGTTTTTGATTAAGAAATAAGGAAAACAACATGTTGAAAACCAGGATCAGCCTGGTCGCCTTGGCGATGATCGCCGCGACCCAGGCACAGGCCAATGACCAGGCCGACAGCAAGGGCTTCATCGAGGACAGCCACGCCAACGTCCTTCTGCGCAACGCCTACATCAACCGTGACAAGAAGCACGGCACCGACGACCAGATCGAATGGGGCCAGGCGTTCATCGCCAACTTCTCCTCCGGCTTCACCCAGGGCACCGTGGGCGTCGGCGTCGACGCATTCGGCCTGTACGCCGTCCGCCTTGATGGCGGCAAAGGCCACAACGGTGGCGGCGGCGTCGACTTCTTCAAGCCGCACGAAACCACCAATGCCGAAGGCAACGCCAGCTCGCCGCACAACCTGGCCCGTGGTGGCGCAGCAGTAAAATTCCGCATTTCCAACACCGTGCTGAAGTACGGTGACCAGATGCCAGCTCTGCCAGTGCTGCAGTACGACGACGCGCGTCTGCTGCCAGAAAGTTTCACCGGTACCCTGATCACCTCGAAAGAGATCGAGGGCCTGGAACTGAACGCCGGCCGCTTCACCCAGGAAGCGCGCAAAAGCGCCGAGCGCCGTGACGGTGGCGGCCTGAAGTCGATCAACGTCTTCGGTGGTAGCTACAAGTTCACCGACAACTTCACCGCTTCGCTGTACACCGCAGACAACGAAGACGTGATGAAGAAGCACTACCTGGGCTTGAACTACGTCTTCCCGATCGCCAGCGACCAGTCCCTGACCCTGGACTTCAACGGCTACAAGTCGGACATCGACAACAAGTACGTACAAGCCGCTGGCCTGAATGGCGACTCCAACACCATCTGGAGCCTGGCAGCCACTTACGCGTACGGTGCGCACTCGTTCACCCTCGCGCATCAGCGCAGCACCGGCAGCACCGGTTACAACTATGGCTTCTACCAGAACGCCGGTGGCGTGGGTGACGGTGGTTCGACCATCTACCTGGCCAACTCGTACTGGTCCGACTTCAACGCCGAAGACGAGCGCTCCTGGCAGCTGGGCTACGGCCTGGACTTCGGTGCCTACGGCATTCCGGGCCTGACCTACAAGCTGGCCTACGTGGTGGGTGACAACATCAACACCCGCAACGTCGCCAACCCGCAGGGCTTCGGCGAAGGTAAAGAGCGCGAGATCTTCAACCAGATCCGTTACGTGGTGCAGGACGGCCCGGCCAAGGGCCTGTCCATCAAGCTGCGTAGCTCGTTCCTGCGTACCAACAACGCCGTGCAGCAGAACGGTTACAACGACGACGGCAACGAAGTCCGCGTATTCGTCGAGTACCCGATCAGCATCTTCTGATCCGCAGTTGTTTGCTTGAAAGCTGGGGCCGCGCTGCGGCCCTTCGCGGGCTTGCCCGCTCCCACAGGTACCGCGCCGTATTCGAGTCTGGCGCTGCACTTGTGGGAGCGGGCAAGCCCGCGAAGGGCTGCAGCGCAGCCCCAGTCTTGTTTGTCACGCGGGTTCAGTCTCTTCGTGGCGCAGTCTTGATGCCACAACTCGTGTTGCAGTGTCCCCCGTCTCCGGCGCAAAACTGTCGCTACGCGCCATCCGCCACATCCGCGCATAAAACTCGCTTTCAATCGAGCCACTGAGCAGTTCGCCTGGCTTGAGGAACGTGTGCAGGTCCGAGAACAGCCCGATTTCGCTGGGGCTGATACGCCGTGCCAGGTGCTTGGGCTTAAGCTCCGAAGGGTGCTCCAGGCCCGCAGCAGCCAGCATTTCGGCCAGTGCGTGCAGCGTGTTGCGGTGGAAGCTGGCCACCCGCTCGGCTTTGTCTGGCACCACCAGGGCGCGCTGGCGCAGTGGGTCTTGCGTGGCCACGCCGGTCGGGCATTTGTTGGTGTGGCAGCTTTGCGACTGGATGCAGCCAATGGCGAACATGAAGCCGCGTGCCGAGTTGACCCAGTCAGCGCCGATGGCCAGTACGCTGGCGATGTCGAAGGCACTGACGATCTTGCCCGCAGCGCCAATGCGAATGCTGGAGCGCAGGTTCAGGCCGACCAGGGTGTTGTGCACGAACATCAGGCCTTCGCGCATGGGCACACCCATGTTGTCGCTGAACTCGCGAGGTGCCGCGCCGGTACCGCCTTCCTTGCCATCGACAACAATGAAGTCCGGGGTGATGCCGGTGGCCAGCATGGCCTTGGCAATGCCCATGAACTCCCACGGGTGGCCCAGGCAGAACTTGAAGCCTACGGGCTTGCCACCCGACAGCTCGCGCAGGCTGGCCACGAATTGCAGCAACCCGGCTGGCGTGCGGAAGGCACTGTGCGCGGCCGGGGAGATGCAGTCTTCACCTGCGCGCACGCCACGGGTCTCGGCAATTTCGGCGCTGACCTTGTGCCCTGGCAGGATACCGCCGTGGCCTGGCTTGGCGCCTTGGCTGAGCTTGATCTCGATCATCTTCACCTGCGGCGAGCGGGCCTGTTCGGCGAAGCGGTGAGGGTCGAAACGACCGTCCTCGGTACGGCAGCCGAAGTAGCCACTGCCGATTTCCCAGATCAGGTCACCGCCATGTTCGCGGTGGTAGGGGCTGATGCTGCCTTCACCCGTGTCATGGGCAAAACGGCCCATGCGCGCACCGCGGTTTAGCGCGGCGATGGCATTGGCGCTGAGGGCGCCAAAGCTCATGGCGGAGATGTTGAAGATCGAGGCCGAGTAGGGCAGGCGGCATTGCGGCCCGCCAATGGCGATGCGGAACGAGGCCGGGTCTGGCGTGGCCACTGGCAGCATCGAATGGCTGATGAATTCGAAACCGGGTTTGTAGGCATCGTTCAGGGTACCGAAGGCTTTCTCGGCGCTTTCGTTCTTGGCGCGTGCGTAAACGAGCGAGCGCTGCGAGCGGGAGAACGGCAGCTTGTCGTCGTCACCCTCGATCAGGTACTGGCGGATTTCCGGGCGGATGGTTTCGATCAGGTAGCGGATATTGCCCAGGATCGGGTAGTTGCGGCGCACGGCGTGGTGGCTCTGGCGCAGGTCGTTGAGCCCGACGAGGCTGAGCAGGGCAGTGATCAGTGTGATTGGCCAGAGCCAGGCATGTTGGGGCAGTAGCGGCAGGCTGGCAAAGGTGAACAACAGGCAGATGACGAGGCAGGCGTAGCGGCTGGGCAGAGAGTGATTCATGGGTCCATCGCAGGCAGGATGACCGGGCATAGGATAGGCAAAGGCGGGGAGGGGAAAACCTGGGTAATCGGTAAAAGACTGTTACCTGATTGCGCAGTCCCAGCCTTGCGCAGTCCCACAGAAAAATAGCGTTAGCCAGGCAGCAGTATGCTGACCCGCAACCCACCGCCTTCGCGGTTCGACAGCATCAGCTCACCGCCATGGCTGGCGGCAATCCGCTGGGCAATGCTCAACCCCAGCCCATACCCGCCAGAGGCCTGGTTGCGCGAGCCTTCCCCGCGCACGAACGGGTCGGTGATGGTTGCCATCAGCTCCGGCGCGATCCCCGGCCCGCGGTCGTCGATATGGATGAACACCCCAGTGACGGACCGTTCCAGTGTCACCGAGATGCCCCTGGCATAGCGCAGTGCATTAACCAGCAGGTTCTGCAGGCAACGCTGCAACAGCAAGGCATCTGCCCGCAAGGTGCCCGCCTGGCCGTGCAGCGGCAGTGGTTCTTCGGCCGTGGCCAGGTCCGCACACTGGCGTGCAACCAGTCGGTCCAGGTCCACCTGTTGCAAATTCTGCTGCTCCCCCGCACGCAGGTAGTCCAGAACCTGGCCGATCATGTCGTCCATCTGGGTAATGTTCTGTCGCAGGCGCTGGCGATGTTCGTCGTCCGGTAGCCGCTCCAGGCGCAGGCGCATGCGGGTCAGCGGGGTGCGCAGGTCGTGGGACACGGCGGCCAGGAAGTAGGCCTTGTCATTGACCATGGCAATCAGCCGCTGCTGCATGGCGTTGAACGCCTGGGCCGCCTGGCGCACTTCTTCCGGGCCATCCAGCGCCAGGGGAGGCTGCTCGAGGTTGCCGCCCAGGCCGCGCGCTGCGTCGGCCAGGCGCCGCAACGGGCGCAGGCACAGGCGCACGGCAATCAGGCACACCAGCAATACCGCGACAATCCGCAGCGCATACACCCGCAACAGGTAGTCGCTGATCAGCACCCAGGCCGATTCGCCACTCCAGCCCTGCAGTTCCTGGCCCTCGATGGTCAGCCAGTGGCCGTCGGCCAACGGCACCGCGAACTGCACATGCGCCTGGGCCGTGCGCAGGCCGAACAGGCTACGCCAGACAATCGGCTGGCCCAGCTCATCGGTCAGCCGCACCTTCAGAAGGCGCACGTCCTGGGCATGCCCCAGTTCGTACCTGAGGGCCTGCTGCAGCAACAGCTCGACGCGCCTGCGCCCTCGGCGCTCGTCATGTTCAGGTGTGGGTAGCGTTTCGGCGCAGCGCAACTGATAGTGGGCGGGCACCTTCAGCGCGCCGGCGTGGCAACTGGCCTGGGCGATCAGGGGCGCACTGCGCGCGGCGATCAGGCGAATGGGCGCCTCGAGTACCTGGGCGAAACGCACATCGAACCAGATGCTGCTCGACATCAACTGGATCACCAGCGTGCCGCTGATCATGATCAGCAGCAGTTGGCCAAACAAGGTGCGCGGCCACAGCCGGCGAAGCCAGCGCATGTCAGGCATCGGCCGCGAGGTTGGCGATACTCAGCAGGTAGCCTTCGTTGCGGATGGTGAGAATTTGAGCAGCCCCCGCCGGCGCACGGCGTAGTTGCTGGCGCAGGCGGCTGACGCACATGTCCACCGAACGGTCGTCGGGCAGGTGGTCGCGGCCAAATGCGCTGCGGGTCAGCTGGTCGCGGGAGACCACGCGGTTGTTGGCTTCCAGCAGTTCGCGCAGCACGCGGTAGTCGGAGCGTGGCAGGGTCAGGGTTTCGCCATCGGGGCGGGTGAGCAGACGCTTGACGTGTTCAAGGCGAAAGCCTGCGAACAGCTGGGCGTCCGCCTCGGCGGGCTCATCGGCGGGAGTGTCCAGGCGTTGCGGGCGACGCAGCACGGCCTTGATCCGGGCGATCAGCTCGCGCGGCTCGAAAGGTTTGGCCAGGTAGTCGTCGGCACCCACTTCCAGGCCGATGATGCGGTCCAGCGTGCTGCCCTTGGCCGACAGCATGATTACTGCCAACCCCGGCGTCGCTTGCAACTGGCGGCACAGGCTAAGGCCATCTTCACCCGGCAGCATGAGGTCGAGCACCACCAGGTCCACCTTGTGCCGGGCCAGCTGTTCGCGCATCTGTTCACCGTCTGCTGCGGCTAGCACGTTGTAGCCGGCATCGGTCAGGTAATCACAAAGAAGTTCGCGGATTTCGTCGTCATCGTCGACAACCAGCAAGGTCGTGGTCATGCGGAAAAACACCTGTTCGGTGAGGGCCGGTGGCGCTCGTTACGTTCAATTACATCCCCGTACATGTCGGGTCTGGAGCCGGGAGGGCCGATCCCTAGAATCCTAACAAAAAATCATCTGCAAATACGAAGCCTTCCCAAATGAATCCCAAGCGCATCCCGAAAGTGTTCACCCCCATCAGCCAAAGTGGCAATCGCCTCAAGCCGTTGGCGTTCTTCGTTGCCGTCGCCATCAGTGGCGGGGCCATGGCTGCCGATGGCAAACCTCTGGAGCTGGACGCCACGCAGATCGAAGACAGCGCTCTGCTGCCGGCCGACGATGCTGGCCAGCTAGGCTACACGGTCGAGAGCACCCGTAGCTCCACGGGCCTGGCGCTGACGCCACGCCAGACGCCGCAATCGGTCACCACCATTACCCGCCAGCAGATGGATGACCGCGACATCCACACCATCGAGCAGGCGCTGGAAACCACGCCAGGCGTAACGGCCAACAAGTCCGAGGTAGGTGGGCGTACCGACTACCGTGCCCGGGGCTATTCGATCAGCAACTGGAAGGTCGACGGCCTGCAGACCCAGGGCGGTTCGGACTTCAGCGGCAGTGGCAACGCACTGAATATGGACCTGTACGAACGCATCGACATCGTGCGCGGCGCCAACGGCCTGCTGGGCGGCACCGGCGACCCCTCGGCCACCGTCAACCTGATCCGCAAGGCACCGACCAAGACATTCGGCGGCAGCGCCTACGCCACGTACGGCAGCTGGGACAAACGTCGCCTGGGTGCTGACCTGAATCTGCCTCTGTCCGAAGATGGCCGCCTGCGCTCGCGCTTCGTGATGACCCAGCAGGACGCCAACTCCTTCCGCGACAACCAGTCCGATCGCTCCCGCGCCGCGTTGGCCAATTTCGAGTTCGATCTGGACGACGCCACCACCCTGGGCGCCGGTTACCAGTATGAGTACAACAAGGTTGTCGGCGGCGGCTGGGGCGCGAACATCCCCATCTGGTACCGCGACGGTAGCAAGACCGATTTGCCGCGCAGCACCAACGTGGTGCCCAGCTGGAGCTTTGGCGAGTACACCACCCGTACCGCGTTCGGCTCTCTGAAGCACCGCTTCGACAACGACTGGACACTGGACCTGAAAGCAGCCCAGGCGACTACCGAAGCCTTGAACCACCGGGGCCTTGCCAAGGTGAACTCGGCTGGGCGCGGCAGCTTCGGCGGCTATTGGGACCAGGACGGCAGCGGCGCGGTGCTGAACGGTTTGCACAGCTCCAGCGACACCACCCAGCAGTCGGCGCAGATCGACCTCTCCGGCCCCTTCCAGCTGTTTGGCCGCACCCACCAGGCCATGGTCGGCTACAACGACAGCCGCACCGTTGGCTGGTCGCCCCAGTACACCTGCACCATGGTCGGCGACGGCATGGCCAGCGCGCCTGCACTGGGTTGCCAGTTCCGCGCCAATAACGGCTTCCCGGTCACGGACTGGCACAATGGCGTGGATGACGACTACGACCTCATCGCCTCGCGCACCGGCCTTCACAGCAAGACCACCACCCGCCTGCAGGGCATGTACGCCGCCACCCGCCTGAGCATCACCGACCCGCTATCGGTAATCGTTGGCGTGCGCACCAGCAACTATTCTTCGGTGACCCGCAGCGTGGCCGGCGAGCGCAGCAGCCAGGAAGAAAACGGCATTGTCACCCCCTACCTGGGCGCGGTGTATGACCTCAACGACAATTACTCGTTGTATGCCAGCTACACCGATATCTTCACCCCGCAAACCTCTGAAACCAGCAGCGGCAGCAAGGTCGAGCCGATTCGTGGGCAAAGCTACGAAACAGGTATCAAGGGTGAGTGGTTCGATGGCCGCCTGAACGCCTCGGCGGCGTACTTTCGCACCAAGCAAGAAAACAAGGCCGTGCTGGACGGCGACCTGACCACCCCGACTGGCGGCAACGCGTACAAGGCCGGTTCCGGCCAGGAAACCGACGGTATCGACCTGGAAGTTGCCGGCGCCCTGACCCCCAACTGGAACGTTTACGCCGGCTACACCTACCTGCACTTCCGCCGCGTCGACAGTGACGGGCGCAGCGACCCGTCGCACCTGTTCAAGGCCTCCACCACCTACCGCCTGAGCGGCCCGCTCGACCGCCTGACCCTGGGCGCCGGCGTGACCGCGCAAACTAACATCCGCGCCATCTCCAGCCCGGCTGGCCAGCCCACAAACGGTGTGAGCAATGGTGCCACTGACGCTAACTGGTCCGGTTATGCCATCTGGAATGCCATGGCCAAGTACCAGCTGACCGATGAAACCAGCGTCAGCCTCAACGCCAACAACCTGTTCGACAAGCACTACTACACCCAGTACGGGTTCTATGCCGGGGCCATCTACGGCGACCCGCGTAACCTGTCGTTGACGGTAAGTACCGCGTTCTGACCAACCGTTCCCACAGGTCTGCGCGCGGTCCCTGTGGGAGCGGCTTTAGCCGCGAACACCGGCGAAGCCGGTGCCATGCACCGCGTTGGACTCTTCGCGGGCACGCCCGCTCCCACAGGTACCGCGCAGACTTCAGGTCTATGCAGTATCTGTCGGGGCAACTGAATTGCAAAACATCTGAAAGCGAGCGCGATCACTGTGGGAGCGGGCTCGCCCGCGAACACGGGCGAAGCCCGTGCCATCCACCACGGTGTCGGTTTCGGGGTATGCCCGCTCCCAAGCGGCCCTTTCTCAGGTGGGGTCTGCCGCGTGCCCTGCATCAGCTGGCTTCTCCAAATGGCCCTCGAAGCTATCCCAATCTTCGCCAAACAGCTCCACCGGATGCATGGTCCGGTCTGCGCCATTGCCACAGGCTAGCGCCTTGGCCGGGCAGTACAGGTCGCAACCCCAGCAGATACGCTCGGGGTGGCGAGGGTTTGTGGGAAATCTCTTGGCCATGCTCATCCTCCCTCAGGGCTACTTGGCCTGAACGTAAACCCCTGGCCCAGCCCCTTGTGGCTCATCTGCCGCTCGATAGCCGTCCCCGACTACAGCCCGGTCTCGACCAGCGCACTGCACGCCATGGCTCGGAACCCGTGGCCGCAGATATCCACATTGGTGTCGTAGCCCATCATTCTGAGTACGGAAACGCCCGCGAACACCAGGTCGAACTTGCCAGTGATCGTGTGGATCTGCCCAAGCAAGGCCAGTGCAGGAGGCTGGGTGCAACGTGAATAAAGCCGGCCCCAAATGAGGTCGAACTGATTTCAGCGGGCGAGAGAAACACGATATTTCAGGGTCAAACCGCGAAACATTTCTAATTCCGCCAACTGCAAGCCACTGCGCTAAATTCCCTCCCTCCTGGCATCCATGCCGTCCACCAATCCAGCATCTCGCCGTGGGTAGACCGTTGAAAAAGTTTGCGTTTGTGAGTGCAGCTGCTGAGCGTGAATACAAAGACCTTCCCAAAGACGTTCAGGACGATTTTGGTAAAGACCTGCGACGCATCCAGTATGGCCAGGACCCGGAGCGGCCGATCAAGTCGTTGACCGAGTCGGTAGGGGCGGGTGCGATTGAGCTCATCATTAACGGCAGCCCTGCATTCCGATGCGTATATGTGGCCAAATTTGCAGACATGGTCGTCGTGTTGCATTCGTTCGTAAAAACGACCAACAGGTCCGACCGGCACGCGATGCAGGTCGCTGAAGAGCGGATGAAGGAGTTGAAGCACGAACTGAGAAAAATGGGGTACAGGGTTTAGCTGCCAGGCGTTTGGGTGATCACGATCTGGGGCGGTGAACCGGCATCGTTCGAGGGCAGGGTCAGGGTTGTGCGAAAGCCTAGCTTGTCCAGCATGTCCATCATGGCGTCCAAGGTGAATTTCTCGATCTTGCCATTTGCAAGCTCGGATATGCGGGATTGGGTTACGTTGAGCTTGGCTGCGGCATCATGCTGCTTGAGGCCCATTTTTTTGATGCAGTCAGTGATGAAAATGGACAAGTCCATCTTCAAGGCCATTTTGCTGGCGGTTTCTGCGTCGTGGGTGGCGTGGAAAGGGCTTTCGTGGAATTGAAGCGCCATTGGCTTGCCTCGGCAGAAATATCTAAAATTTGCGATAAATCGTAGCGGTGATTGGTTGGTGAGTCAAAGCGTTTCTGTGGGAGGGTGTGTCTGTTTTTGAGCTGTGTTGGTGATCAGAGAATTGCATCTGCCTGGGGTTGGTGGGGCTGCTGCGCAGCCCATCGCACGCAAGCCAGCTCCTACACTGATCGTGGTGGCTTCGGGGGATTTGTAAGAACTCGACGCTGGCTGGGGCAGAAATGGAGGGCGGGACTGCGAGGGGGGAAAACAAAAAAGGCCCACCTTTCGGTGAGCCTTTTTTGATACTGCGTATGGTGCGGCACCAGGAGTCGAATCGATTCGTAAGGCATTGTTTTAATTATATTTATTATGTAGCTGCGTTAAGTTATACCTCTTGGAATACCCTAAATTTGTTCTCCGTTCTGCATCTTCTAGTGTCGCCATAACACATCAACCCGCCCATGGCCGTTCACAGCGAATTTGCGCGCTGAGGCTTCTTTCGCCTAGAGGGTTGGATCCAGGCCTCCTGTGCATCGCTTCAAATGGGACTTTAGTCGCTTCATAAGCCTTTTTCAGCGCGTCAGTCCCCATTATCTTCTTCGGTCCTTTACGGTTTAGGCACTAAACGGTAGTGTCTGTAGTGGCATTGCGCCGTCATCGATTCATGTGGGAGCCTGGCCATGGATAGCCAAAGTAAAATCGCCCTTTCCGAAGATATATTCGATCAGTCCTATAAGTGTTATTGGGTTGCCAGACGGTGCTACGGTCAGTTTTTGAGGTCAGGCCTTGGGTAAAAATACAAGAATGCAATTATGGAATATCACATGACTACTACGTCATTTCGTTTTAGTTGCGCCGACCGAAATATAATTACATGCTAATTTGAAGTCGCAGATATTTAAATCTGCAATTGAAGGTTTAGAGCTATGGCGAAAAATAGTGTCGAAGCAAGCTTGCCTCATACAGCGGTTGCGACCTGGGGTGGGTATATATATCAAGGAAAAATTGCGCTGTACCACTGCCTTAGTTTGATGTTGGAGAATTTGGTTGATAGTAAAAAGTTAGTACTGCAGCTTGATAGTATCGATGATTTCGCCATTTTATTAGATGGTGCATGTCAGTCCATGCATCAAGTTAAAGCGTATAAAAGCGATGAATTTTCAGCCTATTCTGGGGCGATAAGCGAACAAGTTAAAAAGTCAAAGGCATATCCTGGGTGTAAGGTTTTATTCCATGTTTCCAAGGATGTTGTCCTCCCTGCTGATTTCAGTAGTGTCTACTCGCCTGCAATTTTTTATAGTTACAAAAAAGATGCGCTAATTGAAAGTTATTGTGCTCTATCAGAAATTGACTCGCTGCTGGAAAATCTCATATGCGAGTTTTACATTAAGTATGAATCGGGTGCAAAGCATAAAACTGTGCCGGACTATTTGCAATGGTCTAGGAATCTTCTAGAAGACATTATAGTAAGTAAGATAATCTCGATGCATGCTGAAATCCAACTTTCCAAAGGGCCAGTTCAGCGTCAGGTTGCTAGTAGAGAGAAAATTAGTTTTGTGGATTTTTTTTCGATATTCTATCTGTCGAGTTAACTTCTTCCATACTTTGCGAAAGTTATTTTTTTTCGGTGATCATCAAAGATATTGGAAATTACTATTCCGATTTTTGCGATGAAAACGACTTGGCGCGTGAAGACTTAGACAAGTTAGGAAAGTGTGTTGCTAGGATTAATAAGTTTGATGTCGAAAAGCTAAAAGTTTTCATGCGCTCAATTTTGCCTAGTAAAAAAGGACGGTTTAACTCCTTGGCGGAGTACAAGGATGAGTCTGTAAACTCTGATGATCTTCAGTATGGGTTGTTTAGAATTTTCGATGATTTAATTGAGCCTGACTTTAATGATGGGACGCGGAATGCAGGTTTCTTCTGGGAGTTTTCTGGGTGCAGTTATTACCCGACGGCGATTCACCAGGGGAAGAAAAGTGCCGGTGCTATTTGTAAAAAAATTGTCGATAACTCTCTAAAGCATGATGTTGAATTTCTCTATGAAAGTGGAACATTGATTACCACAGATATAGATGCAGACTCTATATTTTCGGTCGCGAATGTTGGGCCGCGAGGTGGCGCCCTTCACGATCATACTAAATTTAATAAATTTAAAGATGTGGCGTTGGTGTCTATTGCTAATTTGCCAAGTGGGATTAAGAAATGAAGCAACTCTTAACTGAATTATTCTCTAGACATAGTTACTCAGAGACGTTGACTGAAGAGTTTAGCCTGTTCGTGCCTGACGATGTTAGTAAGGAAGCCTACTGGCTGGTTGTAGAGTCCTCGCCGCGAGCTGTAATTGAGAATCAGCATTCCTGGTTGACTAAATGCCAAGAGATAAACCGAAACCCTGCGGTCGAGAAGAATACGAGCCTAATTTGCATTTGGCCTGTCGAAAAAATCACCGATAAAATTATCTCTGAGGTTCATGCTACGGAAGAAGATTTATTTTTTTTCAAGAAACATGTGCTTTACCATACAGCTACCGAAATAGTTAGCCTCAATGAAAAGCTCGGAGAGGATAATGTTGCAGATTTAATTTTGAATTCGGTGAATAATCCTGATGTTTTCTCCAGTTATAAAAAATCTTTGGGCAGTGAAAGCTGGGAGGAATTAATTTATAGAATAGTTATAAAGCTTGGATTTATAGATATCGGAGAAGGTGAACCGGCTGATATAGAAGGGCTTTATACTCGACATCGCGAAAAAATTAGAATCACAAAGCAGCCAGAACTCTTATCGTTTATTGAGTCCAGCGTACTTACTTCAAATGTTGATGGGTATGATAGCGCCGAGTCTCTATTGAAAGATTTGGTTGATAAGATAGCTGAGGCCGGCCATGAAGTTAAATATTAAAAAACTTATTCTAAAGAATTTCAAAGCATTTGTGGGTCATAAGTTTGAGATTGGTAGTTCTAATCTGGCAGTCTTGGATGGGCCTAATGGGTTTGGGAAAACCTCTTTTTTTGATGCTGTAGAGTTTCTTCTGACCGGCGATATTAGTCGCTACAATAATTTGGAGAGCTCCGTAGTTGATAAACGCTCGATAGCTTTAGGAAGCCCAATAGTCCATGATCAAGCAGTCGCAGGGGCTGAGATTTCAATTGTGGCGGAGATTGAAACCAGTCATGGACTGTTCTATTTAAAAAGAAGCGCGAGTAAAGATAAGCTGGATAGAGGGAAGGGGCTTGGATTAAAGCTGTTTAAGCTATTTGAGTTGACTAGTATCGATGGCGAGGAGCGGTTGGTTCAGGACGAGGAGTCCTTCTTAGGAGCAATACTTGGGGCCGGTTATCTTCGAGATTTCAAGCTTTTTCATTATGTTGAGCAAGAAGATAATACGGCAATTTTAAAAAGTAAAGCGTCGACTAAGCAGCAGAAAATTGACCATTTGTTTGATGTGGGAGACTACAGAGAAAAAATTAAGAAAATTGACACTGCGAAAGAGTTGATCGCCAGCCTAAAGACAGCTGCGAAAAAGGAGGACTTAATTTCGCGTAAAGCAGAGATTGAGCAATTGCATCGCTCTGTTAATGTTGGGGATGAAAATGTAATTGAACCTTATCAAAGATTAATCTTTACTACCCATCAACCGTGGGACCATGAAGATATCGCAGTCAAATCTTCAATCATAGCTACATGGTTAGGTGATGAAGGGGCATTGAATAGGCTTAGGAAATTTACAGAAAGAGTAGATAATTTTATCAGTTTCAAATATAACTCTAGGATTGATAAAACCCTGAAGCCGAAGCAGGAGGCGCTTGAGAGTCTACTGAGGTTTGGTGGTCGCCTGGATTCGATTGCAGTATATAAAAATGATGTCGCTCTTTATGACTTTGGTGTGGATTTTTTAAGTAAATTTGAAAGCGGGATCCCCTCGTCGTTAAAAGAAGATTTGAGATTTGAACCTGATGTGTTTGATGGTTTTGGTTTTGAGTTGAGCTATAATGATTTTTCACAGGCTGTTGCTGAAATAAAGTTGGTTGTTGAAAACTCAAATTCCGTCGAGCTTGCTTACAATGAATTGAAGGCTGCTCGAGATCTATTTGTATCCAAGTACTCATCTGAACATATTATTCATGACGATGGCAACTGTCCTGCATGTGGTTATGACTGGGAGTCGTACGATGAATTGCTGCGCCACATGGAATCCCAAAAGTTAGTTCTAGAGACCCTTGTCGATTCTAATGGCGAAGCACTTAAGCGAAATATAGAGCGATTTGAAAGTAAAGTCTTAGGTCCTATTCGTCAAGTTATAGGAGAGCACGCTGCTGCTCAGGAAGAGTCTATAGATTACAAGAAAAAAATCGCCGAGCTTCGCGAGGAGCAGGTCTCGTATTTGCGTAAGCTGGTACGTGCATACTTATCTTATGGTATTGATGTAAGACCTTTCTACTGTACGAGCTTTGACTTGCAAGAGTCTTTGAGTATTAACAAACTTGGTGAGGCTGTTAGTGCTTTGTATCGCGTTGTCGATCATGATGCTATTGATGAAGATTTCCAAGAGATTTTTGAGCAAGTATTTTTGGAGGATGATAACTCGGCTTTAAGCCTAGAGTTGGATTCGATTGATAGAAAAATCTCCTATGTAAAGGCTGCTTATACTAGAAGTATTTACGGCGACATTAAGGACAAAGAAAGATCCTATAGTGTGGCCGAAGATACTTACAAGAAAGCCATTTACCTGGATAAAGCTCTAAGTAAGCTCAGGGATATTTATAATGAGAATTTAAATTCTTATGTGGCGTCAATTGCTAAAGGCATCGAGGTGCTATTTCATATATATTCAGGGCGGCTTTTGCAGAACTTTCAAAGTGGGCTTGGGATTTTTATTGAAACAGATGGTAAAAATCTGTCATTTCGAGAGAATCCGAAAAAATTGCATGATGTAATATTCTCTATGAGTTCAGGGCAGCTTTCTTCATTGGTGCTTTCGTTTACGCTTGCTTTAAATAAGAGGTACGCAAGGAACGCTATTTTATTAATTGATGACCCTGTTCAAACGCTAGACGATATAAATGTTGCTGGGTTTGTTGATTTGTTAAGGGCTGAGTTTTCCGATAGACAAATAATTCTTTCCACGCATGAAGATGAAATGTCGGCTTATATGCAATATAAATTCAAAAAATATAATTTAGATGCTGAGGGTTTAGATTTTAAACAAGTCTTTTCGGTTAATTGATGGTCCTGGTTTTTATTTGTGCGTCACTCTGTTGTTGTGGAGACCATCCTAGATGGTCTCCACATGTTGAAAGTTAAGTGCTAGTGTGAGTGGTTGGCTTTGCTGATGTTTTTGAATTTCCAAGACTTCCCTAGGCGAAGCGTGATTAAGGTTATGGTCAAAATATAGTAATAGCGCGTTGATTCTGCGCGCTGGTTTACGTACTGACTCAAGAACCAGACAAGATGTTTTCGCCGCCAAGTCCAGGGGTTATCTCGGTGCCAGCGCACAGCGATAGCTGCTTGGATAGCTTTTGCTTGATGTAGATGGCGCTGACGTGTTGTCTGCGATCCGCTCATGACACCCCCTAGGAATACCTCCATATCGAACGGTTCGCTCATGCTCGGCCACCGATGTATGCAGAAACTATGTCGATACGACCGTGACCCAGCTCATAGCTGATTTGTGCGCGTGCCTCCTGATCGAGGGGTTGGTCGAGCTGGTAGCAGCTTCCTCCTTTGATTGGCGAAAGCTGGTTTGCAATCTGCTCATACCGCTCGCATGCGTAGGCCGCCCGCAATTCGTGAAATCCCTTGAGGCGGTGCGCGTGAAGGATGTCCCGTGCAGGGCGGACAATCCGATGTTGAAAGTCTAGGTAGCTTTCGTTCAGTGCAAGCAAGTTGCCGCTTCCTAAGGGAGAGGCCTGCTCGGCGTACGTGAGCGCTTCACGAATATAATCATTCATCCAGATCCAACGATGCGCCGACGCACCCGAGCGGCCACCTTTGGTGCCATCTTGAATGTTAATTCTGCCGTATCGGTTGGCCTCTCTTTGCAGTCGAGGAAGATCAGCCAAAATGGCCTCTCGCAAGCGCATGCCGGTGGCTCGCGCCAGCAGAATGATCGCAGCGGCCCGTAGTTGCTGCTGGCGGCAAAGCACATCGACTATCTGTTTAACCTGTTCGCGGTCTTGGCCTTGCGGTATCGACTGTCGAACCCCGGTGCGCTGCATACCCAGTGCCTTGCTCGGACTGGACAATTTCACACACTGATCACCGCGCAGCGCCGCCATGGTCCTGTTAACGCTGGATAGCCGGTTTTGTGCGGTGCTGACGGCGAGGTCACCGCGCCTAACCACGTCACGCAGATAGGCTGCATAGTCGGTCAACACTTTGCGGTCAATCTGCCGCGCATCATTGATTCCGGGCCCCTGTTCGGAACGGCACCACCTCACGAATGCCAACCATCGATCACTGTGCGCCTTGACCGTGCCGTAATGGCCACCGCCAAACATGTCTTTCAGCGCCTGCGGCCCTGCATAGCTCAATTGCCTGCCGTAGCCGAAATTACGACCATCGCGTCTACCCACCAATGCCATGTCAGTCACCTAATCTACCGTTCTCTGATCCTCGCCCCACGTCATCCCGCCAAGAATGTTGAGTGTTATCAGGGATCAAGGCCCCTGCGACCTGTGGGGATGTCCTCTAACGCGGGACTGGCGGCTCCTTACGACCAGGAGCAAGGGCATCTCATGATCTGGCCCCCTGAGCACCGTTACCGGTGGGCGGGTGGAGGCTGCATTGGCTGACGAGACCAGTGCCGCGAGATCCTGAGCCAAGTGCAAGCAGCAATGCGATGACCGGGGCATGCCCGACTGTCAGTCAGGTGCAGTCCATTCCCTGGTCTGCGGCACCATCATCTGCAGCGCTGTTGCTGGTGACATCGGCGTTTGTCACGCCGATTGTCACGAGGGGGGAATGCCGCTAAGCCTTGTGCGATCAGGGCTGCAGCAGTGGTAGAAGTGCCCGTCTCTTTCCAGAAGAAAGAGACGGGCACAGGTTGGCGCAATATTCGGCCAAGCGGATAGGTTGCTGCAGGGCAGCGAGGTACGGTGTATCTGGCCCACGAGCGCTATATGTGTAAGAGCATCCATCACCGGGGAGGTGACCGGGCGAGCTGCCGGATGCGAATCGCCCTTGGGGAGAACCACCGCGGGAGCGGCGTGACCTTCAAGGTTCGGGTCACCTGGGGTGCTGTCATCGACAGCGCTTGCAACTCCCGGTCTACGCCTGTGGACAATGTTCGTCAAGCAAAGCGATTTCATGGATTTAGCATCTGTGGATAAAACTATCCCCCGGTGGACATCTGTGGTTTTCCACAGACGTACGCTGTGCCAGCGGTTTTTTTTAGGTATGGTCCTTTCAAACGGGGCGGCTTTGCAGCCCCGTTTGAAAGGACCCGCGCGGAGGAGCTTCATGCGGTGCTGTGGGTAACTTCACAGCTAGTTGAGGTGGTGGTGCGGCGGGTTACTCGGTCCTCTTGGCACTGCGAAGGCGCGTGACGTTCTCGCCCGTCTGCTTGGCAAACTCATGCGGCGTCACATGGTCCTCGCGATTCGCCTCCAGAAACCGGCTCCACCAGGTCATTATCATCCGGCGCTCTTCGAGGAACTCGGCCTTGTGGGTATAAGCGGCCCGAACGTTGTTGCGTTCCTTGTGGCTCATCTGCCGCTCGATCGCTATCTCTGACCACAGCCCGGACTCGACCAGCGCACTGCACGCCATAGCCCGGAACCCATGACCGCAGATATCCACCTTGGTGTCGTAGCCCATCGTCCTGAGCGCGGCATTCACCGTGTTCTCGGACATCGGCTTCCACGGTTTGGCATCCCCCGCGAACACCAGCTCGAACTTGCCGGTGATCGCGTGGATCTGCTCAAGCAAAGCCACTGCCTGCGGCGATAAGGGTACAACGTGGATGTCCCCGGCCATCTTTGTACCCCTTGTGGAAAACGGCACACCATCCAGCGCCGGGCGGGTATCGGGGATTTCCCAGATGCCGCGCTTGAGGTCGAACTCGTTCCAGCGGGCGAAGCGCAGTTCACTGGAGCGCACGAACACGTGCAGCGATAGCATCACTGTGAGGCGCGTGAGCGGACGACCTTTGTAGCCGTCGATACGCGCCTGTAGCTCAGGCAACCGCGATAAGGGTAGTGCGGGTCGATGTGTAACCCGTGGCGTTTTTATCGAGCCATCGAGATCGTGAGCCGGGTTCGCCGTGATCAGTCGCAGCCGTTTGGCTTCGCGCATGATGCTTTGCAGGTAGTTCTTGATCCTGAGCGCCACGTCGATGGTGCCGCGCTTCGTCACAGCATCCAGTGGCTGCATGAGGTCGTGGGTGTCCAACTCAACGATTGCCCTGGCACCTAACAAAGGGAATACGTGAGTCTTCAACCGGCTGAGCACAGTCTTAGCGTGGCCCGGCGCCCACTTCGGCACCATCCCGGCATACCAATCGAGCGCAACGCTTTCGAAGGTTCGGCCATTGATCACGGCTTGCACCTTGGCTTGCTGCTTGGACTGGATAGGGTCAATGCCGTTGGCGAGCTGCTGTTTGAGCTCGAAGCGCTTGTGGCGAGCGTCAGCCAGCCCGACCACTGGATAGTTGCCAAGTGAGGTCAGGCCCTCGCGGCCATCGGGTTTCACGTACCTGAGCCGCCAGCCTTTACGACCATTGGGCTTCACGAGCAGGTAAAGGCCATCGCCGTCAAAAAGCTTGTACTCACGTTCGCGAGCCTTTGCAGTGCGGCAGGCGTTGTCGGTAAGGGGAGCCGTTGTGCGAGCCATAAGGGTACTTTCCAATGTCGAATTGGTAGGTATCCTTAAAAGTACCCTTATTAGCGCTGGCTACCCTCGGAATCCGACGGAACGCCAAAACGAAAAAACCCGCCAGAAGGCGGGTTTTTCGGGGGTTCCAGAGATTTTGAAAGCTTTCTATGGAACCTTGAATGGTGCCGGCACCAGGAATCGAACCCGGGACCTACTGATTACAAGTCAGTTGCTCTACCATCTGAGCTATACCGGCAATGGGGCGTCATTATAACGATCGTTTGGCGCCTGTAAACCACTTCCTTGCGAATGTTCGCAAAAGACCTAAGTCACCGGCCCAAAAGGAGAATTTTCCTACCAGCCGCGGTGGATAGTGTTGACGCTTGGCTCGCTTTTGCCCGGGTTGAAGAACAACTTGTCGTTGTCGCAGCCGCGCTTGCGGCAGGGGCTTTCGGTGCGCAGGGGCAGGCCGTTGTCGCCGCCCAGTTGCATGCCGGGGTGGTTCCAGCCCAGGTTGCTGTTTGGGTGCGGCGAGGTGCCGCTGGCGCAGCCGGTCAGGGCCAGGGCGAGGGTCAACAGGGCGAGGGGCTTGGCTTGGGTCACGATGGTCAGGTCCGTTGGTCCATTGTCGGTTCTGGCGCAACGCCAGAAGGCCGCGGGGCTGGCGGGCAGCGCGCGACGTCACTTTTTAATGATTTGGGGGGCGGATGATACACCGTTACGGCGGTGGGGCATTAGCCTTGTGTTGCCTGATAGGGCCTCTTCGCGGGTGAACCCGCTCCCACAGGGATCGTGTGAGTGCGGCAATTTGCGTAAGGAAATTCTGAACCATGGGGCCAAAAGCTTCTGGGTTTGGATGCTTCGGAAGTATCCTACGCGCGCCGCCGAAGTGTCGCTGTTGTCGGGGAAGTGGCTCACGGATACCGTTCTCGGGTCGCTCTGGCGACCGGGTGTGAGAACCCGACTACGAATTTAGCGGCTGCGTAATGGCGACCGTGCGCGGGCAGATTTCGGTCTGGCCGAGGCTTCCTATATTCACTCGGTTTCTCACCCCGTGCACGGTTGCCGCCATTTGTTCCGGTGAGAAAGAATGAATGCTGCAACTCCTTGAGGAATATAGGAGTTCGAAAAATTGAAAACCCTTCCACCAGACAACACCCCCAAACCAATCACCACCGCAGGCGTGGAAACCTTCCTCGCAGCCGGTAACCCATCCCTCAATCTGCTACGCGTGGAGCCCGGTGTCCCTGTGGATGCTGCCTACGAGCATGTCTCGATCCTGATGGGCTACATCAAGCACCTGGTGCGTGAGGGAGATATGGAAGACGACCATAAATTCCTGGGTGCTGCCGATTACCTGTGCGACATGGCCAAGGCGCTGATGAACGATATCGAGATCGCCAAAGGTAAGGCGCACTGAAATTTTTGCTACCACAAAAGCCGCTTGCGCCAACCACAAGAAATGTTTATGCACAAGTGGCATTTGGGACTTGCGCGAAAGGCATGCCGGATCGCTGCGCCGCTGGTCTTTGCGCAAACGCCTGTTTTTACTGGCGTTGAGCTGCAACCCGGAATAAGCCAAACGCTTGAAATAGCGCTTGGATCCAACAGGTAATCAAAAGCTTGTACACAGACTTATCCACAGGTTGTGCTGCGGCTAACGGTCGCGTTCCGCGAGGATAAGCAAGTTGCGTGGGGTCAGTGGATAGTCGCAAAACAGGCCCAGGCGAACGGCGTAGCCTTGTTCTTCGAGGAACAGGGCGCGATCGAGTACCAACCACAACTCCAGCGGCCGGCGGAACAGGTTGCGTACGCGCTCCAGGTTGCGTACCTCGGCCAGGCGCTGCCAGCCGGCGGCTTCCAGGGCGGTCCAGTCCGGGTTGCCGGTCAAGGGCATTTGTTTGAGATCGGCCAGGTCGCGGCAGTACTGCTCGAAGGGCTTTTCCAGCCAGGCTACCGGCAGCGACGGCGTTGGCAGGTACTCGCCGCTCTGGCGCTGCTGGCGTTGCAGCAGATCAAAGCCCAGGCGACGGGCCATCGAGGTGTCGCGCTGGCGCCGCACGCGGGCGCCGGCGGTGACGGTTTCGCTCAGGGGCAGGCCCAGGTCGTCCAGCGACAGCTGCAGGCTTGATGCCTGCGCGGCTGTGGATAACGCTTGGTACTGCGGCGCCGCGATGCGGTTGTAGCAGCAGGGGGCTACGGCGAGTTGCCGGCAACCTTGCTGGCTGGCCAGTTGCATCAGGCGTACATGCAGGTCGCCACAGGCATGCAGGGCAACCACGCTTTTGTCGCCGGCCAGGTGCCGGGCGCTGTCGCTGGCCATCACATCCTGGTGTACGTGCTGTGCTGGCAAGTGATGGTGGGCGCTCAGGGCCTGGCCGGCGGCGACCAGTTCGGCGTCGTACTCCAGGCAGGTCAGCTGTTGGCCGGGTTGCAGCAGGCGACGGCCGAGGTGGCCTTTGCCGGAGCACCAGTCCAGCCAGTGGCGGGGCGGGTCGCGGAAGGCCAGGTGGCTGGCGAAGGCTTCGATCTGCTGCCATTTGCGGCCGGGGACGGCGACGTCCAGGCGGTGGGCGGCGGGTGGCAGGTCGGTCTGAGGGAGGCTGCCGAGGGCGGCGAGCTTCTGGGCTTGTTCGGCCAGTTGCGGGAAGGGCGCGGGCAAGCGGTCAGCGGCGCTGTCGGCTTCGGCGTCTGCCAGGGAACATTGGCGCAGGTGGGTGGCGAGTTCGGGGTGGGTGGTTTCCCAGGCCAGTTGCAGGGTGGTGAAGGGGCGGGGTTTCCACAGCTGTTGGTGCTCGACCAGGAATTGGTCGAGGGCCTTGAAGCGGGTGCTTAGGTGGTGGCTGTGGAGGTGGTTGGGCATGGGAAGAAGTGTGTTGGGTTTGAGGGCCTCTTCGCGGGTGAACCCGCTCCCACAGGATTAGCACAGGTTTCAAGGCCTGTGATGTACCTGTGGGAGCGGGTTTACCCGCGAAATGGCCAGTAAGGTCTCAACGACCCTGGCAGGCATCCACGCGCAGCCAGCGCTCCAGCAGCTTGAAGCCCTGCACCAGCAGGAACGAGATCACCAGGTAGAACACGCCTGCGGCAAAGAAGATTTCCACCGGCAGGTAGGTGCGGGCAATGATGGTACGGGCCATGCCGGTCAGTTCCAGCAGGGTCACGGTACTGGCCAGCGCACTGGCCTTGAGCATCAGGATCACTTCGTTGCTGTACGCCGGCAGGCCGATGCGCGCAGCACGGGGCAGCATGATGTAGAACAGCGCCTTGCCACGCGACATGCCCAGCGCCCGCGCCGCTTCGATCTCACCTTTGGGGATCGACTGAAGCGCGCCACGCAGGATCTCGGCGATGTAGGCAGCGGTGTGCAGGGTCATGGTCAGCACCGTGCACCAGAACGGATCGCGCAGGTACGGCCACAGCGAGCTGGAACGCACCGCATCGAACTGCGCCAGGCCGTAGTAGACCAGAAACAGCTGCACCAGCAGCGGCGTGCCGCGGAAGAAGAAGATGTAGCTGAACGGCACGGCGCGCACGTACCAGTGGCGCGAGGAGCGGGCGATGCCCAGCGGGATGGCCAGGATCAAACCGGCAACCACGGCAATGGCTACCAGCTCCAGGGTCAGGACCGCACCCTCGGCCAGGCGTGGCAGCCATTTGAAGATGACTTCCCAATTCATTATTCAGCCCTCGCAAAGCCGCGAGCGGCGCGTTTTTCCATGAAGTACATGCCGGTCATGGCAATGACGGTCAGGCCCAGGTAGATGCAGGCCGCGACCATGTAGAAGGTGAAGGGCTCCTTGGTCACGGTCACGCCAATTTGCGAGTGACGCATGATTTCTTCCAGGCCGATCACCGACACCAGGGCGGTGTCCTTCATCAGGATCATGAACAGGTTGCCAAGGCCGGGCAGGGCGATGCGCCACATCTGCGGCAGGATGATCCGCGAAAGGATGCGGCCCTTGGACAAGCCCAGCGCCAGGCCAGCTTCACGATGGCCCTTGGGGATCGCCAGAATGGCCCCACGGAACACTTCGGTGGCGTAGGCGCCAAAGCACAGGCCCAGGGCGATTACACCCGCCGCGAAGGCGCTAAGCTCCAGGCCCGGCATGTTCAGGGCTTCGCCGAGGCTGTTCATCAGCCCGACGGTGCCGAAATAGATAAGCAGCACCCACAGCAGTTCGGGCACGCCGCGAACCAGGGTCGAGTAGAAGCCGCCAAGCCATTGCAGGGGCTTGAGCGGGGAGGTCTTGGCCAGGGCGCCGAGCAGGCCCAGCACCAGCCCCAGCAGCAAGGCGCAAAGCGCCAGTTTTACGGTCATCAGGGTGCCGGCCATCATGGCCGGACCGAATCCGTGCAGGTCGATATTCATGGGCAGGTCATTTTAGGGACTGGCGCGCCACGGGGGCGCGCCGGTCAGGGCGGGTCATTCGATGCTGAACGGGAAGTACTTGTCGTTGATTTTCTTGTACGTGCCGTCGGCCTTGATCTCGGCCAGGGCTTTGTTCAGCTCGTCGCGCAGCTTGGTGTCACCTTTGCGCACGGCAATACCAATCTTGTCGCTGTCCATCACCGGCTCGCCCTTGAACTCGAAGTTCGAGCCGTCTTTGCTCTTCAGCCACTCGTACTGCACGTACTTGTCGGCCAGGATGCCGTCGATGCGGCCGGACACCAGGTCCAGGTAGGCGTTTTCCTGGGTGTCGTACAGCTTGACGTCGACGCCCTTGAAGTTGTCTTCAAGGTAGGTGCCGGCCAGGGTGGCGCGCTGGGTGCCGATGGACTTGCCTTTCAGCGACGCTGCGTCAGTCTTGAAGTCGACATTTTTCGGCGCGATGAACTGCAGCTTGTTGGAGTAGTACGGCTCGGTGAAGTCCACGGCCTGCTTGCGCTCGTCGGTGATCGACAGCGAAGACACCAGGAAGTCGAACTTCTTGGCGTTCAGGGCCGGGATGATGCCGTCCCAGTCGGAGGTGACGACCGAGCATTCGACTTTCATCTTGGCGCACAGGGCGTCGCCGATGTCTTTGTCGAAACCAACCACGTTACCGCTGGCATCCTTGTTGTTGAACGGTGGGTAGGCGGCTTCGATACCCATGCGCAGTTTTTCTGCGGCCATGGCGTTTGCCGACATCACCAGCGTGGCAGCAGCTGCCAGGAGAAACTTCTTGTAAGTGTGCATGTATTGCTCCGTTAGCGGTGGCTTGACATGAATTGCTTGCAACGCGCCGAGTTCGGGTTCTCGAAGACCTGCTGCGGCGATCCCTGCTCTTCGACCAGGCCCTGGTGCAGGAAGACGACTTCACTGGACACATGGCGGGCAAAGCTCATCTCGTGCGTTACCAACAGCATGGTACGGCCTTCTTCGGCCAATGCGCGGATAACGTTTAGCACTTCCTGGACCATTTCCGGATCGAGGGCCGAAGTGGGCTCGTCGAACAGGATGACTTTAGGCTTCATGGCCAGGGTACGGGCAATGGCGGCACGCTGTTGCTGGCCACCGGAAAGCTGGGCGGGGTAGCTGTGGCGCTTGTCGTAGATGCCAACCTTGTTCAGCAGCGCTTCGGCGGCTTCGATGGCCTCGGCCTTGCTCTGGCCGAGCACGCGGCGTGGCGCCTCGATGATGTTGTCGAGGATCGACATGTGCGGCCACAGGTTGAAGTTCTGGAAGACAAAGCCGATTTCGCTGCGCAGGCGGTTGATCTGGCGGTTGTCGGCGGCGACCAGGTCGCCGTTTTTGGCAGCCTTGAGCTTGAGGGCTTCGCCGGCCACCAGGATTTCGCCCTGGTGCGGGTTCTCGAGCAAGTTGATGCAACGCAGCAGGGTGGACTTGCCGGAGCCGGACGACCCCAGGATGGAGATCACGTCACCGTCGCGTGCGGTCAGCGAAATGCCCTTGAGAATTTCCTGCTCGCCGTAGCGTTTGTGCAGATTGCGGATTTCCAGCGCGGGCGTGGCCTGAGCCATGTGCGGTCCTCATGTGTTCGGGTGCGTTCCCAGCTATTGGCGGCCTTCCTGGCGTGCGCCAAGCTAGCATAGCGGCATTATGGCGGCCAACAGGGTTGCCAGGGACTCGGGGCACTGGTGGGGCAGTTTGTCGCATCGCTGCAGCGCAACGTCGCGCAGATGTCCGCGAAGGTGTCGCCCAGCACCGGAGCCTTGATGAAAAAAGGCGCGATGGTGCCAGCTTTAGCCTGCTCATGGAAGCGGTTTTGGCCCATTCGAGGGGTAAACCCGACCTTTAGGTCAGGCCAGTCCAGTGTGAGCGGGGTTACCCGCGAATACGCAGGCAGGCTAAAAGGTTGTACCTCAAGGTTGCACTTTTTGGCATTGCGGTGGTGCACAGGTGTTACCGGGGAGCACCTTTGGTGCGTTTGTAAGTGGGTATTTCAGTAATCCGACGATTTGGCGTCCTTTCGGTCAAGGTCTGGCCGAAAGCCCTCCAAACCGCGTCCTAAAAGGCCCGCAGAAATTTCTGACGAATGCATTCAGCTGGTGGCGCGCTTATTGCCAGTAGGAAACCGCCGATTGCAGCGATGCCTAGACCAACCCCTGGCGCGCTCCGTTTCCGCAGTCGGAGTGGTCCACTCCTTACAAAGGTAGTTTTAATGAGCGGTAACAATTCCAATGACCTCGCTCAGGGGCTCAAACAACGGCATGTGACCATGCTGTCCATCGCTGGCGTCATCGGTGCCGGCCTGTTCGTAGGCTCCGGCCACGCCATCGCAGCTGCCGGCCCGGCCGTGCTGCTGGCTTACGCCGCTGCCGGTACGCTGGTCGTGCTGGTCATGCGCATGCTGGGTGAAATGGCCGTCGCCTCGCCAGACACCGGTTCGTTCTCAACCTATGCCGACCGCGCCATCGGGCGTTGGGCCGGTTTTACCATTGGCTGGCTGTACTGGTGGTTCTGGGTGCTGGTGATTCCGCTGGAAGCCAACGCCGCCGCGGCCATTCTGCATGCCTGGTTCCCTGCAGTTGACCTGTGGGCCTTCTCCCTCATCATTACCCTGGCGCTTACCCTGACCAACCTGTGCAGCGTGAAGAACTACGGTGAGTTCGAGTTCTGGTTCGCCCTGCTCAAGGTGCTGGCGATCGTCGGCTTCATCGCCGTGGGCTGTGCGGCCTTGTTCGGCTTTGTGCCGAGCAGCCAGGTGAGCGGTGCCAGCCACCTGTTCGACACCCAAGGCTTCATGCCTAACGGCCTGGGCGCAGTGCTGGCAGCCATGCTGACCACCATGTTCTCGTTCATGGGTACCGAAATTGTCACCATCGCCGCTGCCGAGTCGAAGGACCCGGGCAAGCAGATCAGCCGCGCCACCAACTCGGTCATCTGGCGTATCTGCCTGTTCTACCTGGTGTCGATCTTCCTGGTCGTTGCCCTGGTGCCGTGGAACGACCCGGCCCTGGCCGAAACCGGTTCCTACCAGACCGTGCTGAGCCGTATCGGCGTGCCGAATGCCAAGCTGATTGTCGACATCGTCGTGCTGATTGCCGTGACCAGCTGCCTGAACTCGGCTCTGTACACCTCTTCGCGCATGCTGTTTTCGCTGAGCAAGCGTGGCGACGCCCCGGCCATCGCCCAGCGCACCACCAAGGCGGCGACCCCGTACGTGGCGGTATTGCTGTCCACTGCAGCGGCATTCCTCTGCGTGTTCGCCAACTTCGTGGCCCCGGCCCAGGTGTTCGAATTCCTGCTGGCCAGTTCTGGTGCCATTGCGTTGCTGGTGTACCTGGTGATTGCCATTTCGCAGCTGCGCATGCGTGCCAAGCGTGAAGCCAGTGGCGAGAAGATTGCCTTCAAGATGTGGCTGTTCCCGGGCCTGACCTGGGCGACCATTGCCTTTATCGTTGCCATTCTTGTGGTGATGGCGCTGCGTGAGGATCACCGTGCGGAGATCATCGCGACTGCGTTGCTGAGCATTGGTGTAGTAGCGGCTGGCTTGCTGGTGCACCGCAAGCGCGAAGCTGCCGGGCGGGTGGCGCTGGATAACTGATCCGCGCTGGCTGAAATGAAAAGGCCGCGCCCTGTGAAGGGTGCGGCCTTTTTTTGTAGCCTGCACCGGCCCTATCGCCGGCAAGCCAGCTCCCACAGGAATGTTGCTGCACTCAGGCCTGTCATCAACCTGCGGGAGCTGGCTTGCCGGCGATAGGGCCCTTGCAGGTTAAATGGCCCTGTCAGCCAAACTGCTTCTGCTGTTGCTGCTGCTTGGCCACCAGTTCGGATGCGGCGATGTAGGCATCCTGGAACTCATCGCTTTCCAGCCAGGCCATGGTGGCCTCTTCGTCAGCGCCGTCCAGCCATTTGCGGTAGGCGTTGAACACCAGCACGATGTAGTCGGTAGCGTGCTCTTCCTTGTGCCCCTTGAGCACCAGGGCCAGCAGCGGGTCCACCAGGAATACCGAGATCATCGGCACCAGGCCGCCTGCCTGGGCTTCCTTCATCTTCTCGAACATCGCGTCGTAGCTGCCCGACTCCATCGCCTTGTTGAACACCTGCTCGACGCTGGCGCTGTCGCCGGCACTGGGCTTGACCGCCTGGCCGCTGCGCACCATGCGGTTCTGCTTGGCCTTGCTGGCGGCGCGCTTGGCGCGTTTCTGTTGCTTGGTAGGGGTGGCCATGGGGTGAATCCTTGGGGTGTCTGAAAAGTGCGCGTATTGAAGCGCAGTTGCAGGGGAAACCCAAGTGTTGTGCAAATGTGCCGCTGCGCGGCCCATCGCCGGCAAGCCAGCTCCCAAAGGTACTGCGCAACATTCCAGGTCGGTGCAAACCCTGTGGGAGCTGGCTTGCCGGCGATGGGCTGCAAGGCAGCCCCGGCAATCTAACTGGCTACCCCTATCGGTTCATCCTCCTCGAATCCCAGCGATGCCCGACCCACCAGCAGCGCATCCGGGGCATGGGCCACGCTGTGGTCCTTGCCTGGGTAGTCCAGCGAGTGCAGGAAGTGGCGGATGCAGTTGATCCGCGCGCGCTTCTTGTCATCGGACTTGATCACTGTCCACGGCGCATCGGCGGTGTCGGTGTGGAAGAACATCGCTTCCTTGGCACCGGTGTAGTCTTCCCATTTGTCCAGCGACTTGATGTCGATGGGCGAGAGCTTCCAGTGCTTGAGCGGGTCGTCCCGGCGCGAGATGAAGCGGCGCAGTTGCTCTTCGCGGTTCACCGAAAACCAGTACTTGAACAGCAGGATGCCGCTGTTGCACAGCATGCGTTCCAGGTCTGGCGCCTGGCGCATGAACTCCAGGTACTGCAGCGGCGTGCAGAAGCCCATTACCTTCTCGACCCCGGCGCGGTTGTACCAGGAGCGGTCGAAGAACACCATTTCACCCGCTGTAGGCAGGTGCTGGATGTAGCGCTGGAAATACCACTGGCCCTGTTCCTGCTCGGAAGGCTTCTCCAGTGCGACGATGCGTGCGCCACGTGGGTTGAGGTGCTCCATGAAACGCTTGATCGTGCCGCCCTTGCCTGCGGCATCGCGCCCCTCGAACAGGATCACCACACGCTGGCCGGTTTCCTTCACCCAGCTTTGTACCTTCAACAGCTCGATCTGCAGCGCATGCTTGGCCTTTTCGTAGTCCTGGCGTCGCAGACGGGTACGGTAGGGGTAGCTGGCCGGCAGGCGCGCCGAGGTGCTGTCTTCGTTGCTGCCCTTGGGGGCGGTGGCAACTTCCAGCGCAGCGGGTTGCTGGCTGATGCTGGCGATCGTCGGCTCCGGCTTGCGCTGGCGTGGGCGGCGCGTGCGGACTGGAGTGATGGCGGGTTCGCTGGGGGCGGGGAGCAGGAGGGGGGATTCTTCGCTCATGGAGGTCCTTGCTGGTCGATACGGGTGTCCGTCTTCGATTATGAAGGTGAGCGAGTGATGGCTATTTGATGCTGGTCAATGAGCAAAAATTACAGACAACAAAAAACCCGCACTAGGCGGGTTTTTTGTTGTCGCTTCGGGTAACTTTGCAACCACCAGAAGCTGAAGGTGGTGCCCAGAGACGGAGTCGAACCGCCGACACGAGGATTTTCAATCCTCTGCTCTACCGACTGAGCTATCTGGGCGACGAGGTGAATTAAATAGATTTCCGGACCGCTCGTCAACGACTTTTTGAAAAAATTTTAAATTAATTCCGTCGCTTACGATTTTTGGGGTCATTCGGCCGGTGGAACGTAGCCTTCCGCCTGGGCGTATTCTTCGCCGGCGAAAAACTTGTCCATCTCTGCCTGGAGGAATTTGCGGTCCTCGGCATTCATCATGTTCAGGCGTTTTTCGTTGATCAGCATGGTCTGGTGCTTCTGCCAGTCTGCCCAGGCTTTCTGCGAGATGTGTTCGAAGATGTCCTGGCCCTTGGCGCCGGGGTAGGGCGGGCGCTCCAGGCCTGGCAGTTCTTCTTTGTACTTGCGGCACATCACGGTGCGGGTCATCGGGCATCTCCTGCAATCAGTTCGTCGGCTGCGCGTTCAAGCAGCTTTTTGACCGGGGCGGCGAGGCCCAGGCGCGGCGGGGTGGCGAGGTTATACCAGAGCCAGTCGGCCTCGGCCACGTGCTCGCCGACCAGGTCGACGCGCACCAGCCAGGGCTCGATTGCCAGCTGGAAGTGGCTGAAGGTATGGGTCAGGCCTGCCATGGCCCGGCTGCCTGCCAGGCGCAAGCCGTGCTGATAGGCCAGGTCGTCGAGCTGTGCGAGGTCGTCCAGCTCCGGCAGGCTCCACAAGCCACCCCAAAGGCCGCTGGAGGGGCGGCGATAAAGCAGGATGGCGCCTTCGTGGTTGGCCAGCAGTGGCATCAGCGTGCGCCGTTGTGGCAACGCCTTGCGCGGCTTGGGCTCCGGGTATCGGGTTTCTTCACCGTGCAGGTGCGCCTCGCAGCCGCGCTGCAACGGGCAGATCAGGCAACTGGGCTTGCTGCGGGTGCACAGCGTGGCACCCATGTCCATCATGGCCTGGGTGTAATGGTTGGCGCGCTCCAGCGGGGTAAAACGCTCGGCCGTGGCCCACAGCTGGTTGGCCACCTTGGGCTCGCCAGGGTAGCCGGCCTGGGCGGTGTAGCGGGCCAGCACGCGCTTGACGTTACCGTCCAGGATCGGCGCGCGAATGCCCATGCTGATGCTGGCGATGGCGCCGGCGGTGGAGCGGCCGATGCCGGGCAGCTCGGTGAGCTGCTCGACACTGCGCGGGAACTCGCCGCCATGTTGCGCGACGACGATCTTTGCCGCCTTTTGCAGGTTGCGTGCGCGGGTGTAGTAGCCCAGCCCCGTCCACAGGTGCAGCACTTCATCCTCCGGCGCCTCGGCCAGGGCCTGCACGGTCGGCAGGGCCTGCATGAACCGGTCGAAGTAGTTGAGCACGGTGCTGACCTGGGTCTGCTGCAACATGATTTCCGACACCCACACCCGGTACGGGGTGATGCCCTGTTGCCAGGGCAGGTCGTGCCGGCCGTGCTCGTCGTACCAGTCCAGCACAGCGCTGGAGAACTGCTCGGGGCTCATCGCTTGAACAGCCCCTTGAGTGCGTCTTTTACTTCCGGGCTCACTTTGTCTCCGAGTTTTTCTTCGAGCTTTTCATCAATCTTGTCTTTCAGGCGGTTGCCGGCCAGCTTGGCGGCAACTTTGCCCATGCCGCCCTGGTCCAGGCGGCAGGCCTTGGCGCCCAGCTCCAGCGGGCCACGGCAGCGCAGCGGCACTTCAACGCCCACGTAGCGTTCGTTGACCTGGCAGGCCGGGTCCGGCATGGCGCGCTGGTCGCCTTCGACAATCACGCCAACGTTGTAGTCCATGCCCAGCACACGCAGGTCGAGGTCGCCATGGCCGTTGACGGTCAGGCCCGGGATGCGCGCCTTGAGGTCCGGGTTGCTGGCAACGCCATTGCGCACCACCAGGCTGCCGCGCAGTTCCTGGAACGGGGTGTCCTTGCCGCGAGGCTCGCCGCTCAGGGTCTTGCGGTTGAGGGTGGCGATGGCCTGGCACAGCTGCTGTTCCAGGTTGGCATTGACCAGCACGCCATCATTGATGGTGAAGTTGGCGCTGCCGTTCAGGGTGTCGACCAGGGCTTTCTGGCTGTTGCCGCTGGCGGTCAGGTCGCTGGTCAGGGTCAGCAGGCCTTTGACGGGTGGTACCTGGTCCTTGCCTTCGGTCTTGATGAAGTGCTCTACCGGCACCCGCTGGATGTTGGTGTTCACACCCAGTTGCGGTACGGCAGGGCGCACGTCGACCGTGCCCTTGGCTTCGAAGGTGCCGTTGTACAGCTCGCCGCGCAGGGTTTGCAGGGTCAGCAGGCCGCCTTGGCCAATGGCCTTGAGCTGGGCGTCTTCGATCGGCAGCTTGTCCACGGTCAGCGAGCCAAAGGCCAGGTCTGCTTGCAGGTCGAGGGCGCGCAGGCGGTCGACCGGCAGCAGTTTGTCGTCGCTCCAGGCCACCTGGGTCGGGGCGTTGGGCAGTGGTGTGGTGCCGGCACCGGCCACGGCGCTGGCTTCTTGCTGCTTGACCTCGGCCTGGCGCGCGGCAGTGGCGCCCTTGGCCTCTTCGCTCTTGGCTGGCAGGTAGCGGTCAGCGTCGAAGGTATCGCCCTTCAGTTGCAGGCGCAGGGCCTGCTTGGCGAAGTCTTCCACGGCCACACGGCCACTGAAGGTACTGTCGTCCAGCTTCACGGCCAGGTCTTCCAGGGCCAGGCTGTTTGCCGTGCCCTGCAGACGGGTCACCAGCTCCAGCTTGGCGAAGGCTGCCGGGTCGTTGGTGGCTGGCAGCGTGCGGCCGATGCTGTCGAGGAAGGTGCGCAGGTTGAACTGGGCGATGGACAGGCCACCGCTCAGCTGTGGTGCCTTGTCCAGGTCGCGCACATTCAGCTCGCCCAGGGCGCGCAGCTGGTTGGCCGAGACTTTCAGGCCGTTCCACGAGGCGACATTGGCTGCCAGGTCGACCAGCAGCTGGCCCTGGGCGGCGAAGGTCACGGTCTTGCCGCCGGTTGGCTCACCCGAGGTTTCGCCCGACAGGCGCATGTCTTCGAAGTTGTAGCGCTTGAGCTTGCGGTCAAAACGCAGCTCGCCGGCCAGTTCGGTGCGGGCCTTGATATTCGGCTCGCTGGCGCTGATGAAGGCACTGGCCTTGAGCGGAATGTTGGCGCCTTCGTGGACCGGCCCCGTGCTCAGCTGGATGCTCTCGGCGCTGTAGCTCTGGCCGGTCTTGGCATCGGTGTACTGCACGCGGGCGTTGTTCACGGTCAGGCTGTCGATGTCCAGCTTGACGGCCCGCTCGTTGCCGTTCGCAGGCGCCGGCTTCTGTTCGGCAGTTGCCTGGGCGGGGGCATTGGCCTGCGCATCGGCAGGGGTGCCGTTCGGCGCGGGCAGCGGCTTGCCGATGTCTTCCCAGTTGCCATGACCTTGCTCGTCGCGGGCCAGGGTCAGGTTCAAGCCTTCGACGCGCACGTCGCTCATCTGCACTTCGCGGCGCAACAACGGCAGCACACGCACGGACAGGCCGAGCATTTGCAGGTCGGCGAACGGCTCCTTGGGTTTGGCCAAGGTGGCGATGCTTGCTTCGTGCAACTCCAGGCCCAGCCACGGGAACAGGCTCCAGCCGATGTCGCCGTTGAGGGTCAGCTCGACGTGAGCCTTGTCCCGTGCCAACTGGCGAATCTCGTCTTTGTAGTCGTTGGGATCAAAGAGGTGGGTCAGGGCGAAGCCCAGCGCCACGATGATCAGCAGCAACCCGAGAAGCCCCAGTCCCAGGATTTTGCCGAACGCTTTCATGGGCGAGTCCTTGTAGTCCGTTAGTGAATTCAGGCGACAGAGTATAACGCCGCGGTGGTTGTCCCTGCTTATTCGACTAGAGATACAGGGCTTTTCCTACGGTTGAAGCAGATGGTACGGCTTTCGGTGGGCAAATGTTTGCCTGTGCTGGCCTCTTCGCGGGCATGCCCGCTCCCACAGGTACAGCACAGGCCTGAAGGGTGTTGAAAATCCTGTGGGAGCGGGCGAGCCCGCGAAGAGGCCGGCACAGGAGAGAGGACCGTTTCAGCAACGCGAAAAATCACGATATCAGATTGCTTTCACGCCACTTGGCTCTGCTAATCTTGCGCCGCTTTGCGAGCACCCACCCTATAAGAAGGATCAGATCCATGACCAGTACCGTCGCGGCGGGAGCCTCGGCCAGTGCGCCAGGCTTCCTGTCGAAGGAGCGCATCATCGCCCGCCCGGGCTTCAACCGCTGGCTGGTCCCGCCAGCCGCCCTGGCCATCCACCTGTGCATCGGCATGGCCTACGGTTTTTCGGTGTTCTGGCTGCCGTTGTCGCAAGCCCTCGGCATCACCGCGCCCGTCGCCTGTGCGCCAGACATGGGCTTCATTGCCCGCCTGTTCAGCGCCGAATGCGACTGGCCGATCTCGATGCTGAGCTGGATCTACACCCTGTTCTTCGTCTTCCTCGGCTGCTCCGCGGCAGTACTGGGTGGTTGGCTGGAGCACGCCGGGCCGCGAAAGGCGGGCCTGGTGTCGGCACTGTGCTGGTGTGGCGGCATGCTGATCTCGGCCATTGGCGTAAAAACCCACCAACTGTGGCTGATGTGGCTGGGCTCCGGCGTGATCGGCGGCATCGGCCTGGGCCTGGGCTATATCTCCCCTGTGTCCACGTTGATCAAGTGGTTCCCGGACAAACGCGGCATGGCCACCGGCATGGCGATCATGGGCTTCGGTGGCGGGGCCATGGTGGGTGCACCGCTGGCCACTGCGCTGATGGGGCATTTTGGCAACGAGCACGAAGTGGGCGTATGGCAGAGCTTCGTCGCCATGGCGGCGATCTACTTCGTCTTCATGACTGCCGGCGCGCTGGCTTACCGAGTGCCGCCGACCGGCTGGAAGCCCGAAGGCTGGAGCGCCCCGGCGAAAAAAGCCGGTAACACCATGGTCACCGACCGCCATGTACATGTCAGTGTGGCGTGGAAAACCCCCCAATTCGCGCTGATCTGGCTGGTGCTGTGCCTGAACGTGTCGGCGGGCATCGGTATTCTCGGCATGGCGTCGCCCCTGCTGCAGGAAGTGTTCGCCGGCAAATTGCTGGGCAACGAACTGACCTTCAGCCAGCTGAATGCGGCCCAGTTGGCACAGATTGCCGCGATCGCCGCCGGCTTCACCGGCCTGCTGAGCCTGTTCAACATCGGCGGGCGGTTCTTCTGGGCATCGTTCTCCGACTATATCGGGCGCAAGAACACCTACTTTGCCTTCTTCGCCCTGGGCGTTGGCCTTTACAGCCTGGTGCCGAACATGGGGCACCTGGGTAACGTGGCGCTGTTCGTGGCCGCGTTCTGCATCATCCTGTCGATGTATGGCGGCGGTTTCGCGACCGTGCCGGCGTACCTGGCTGACCTGTTCGGCACGCAGATGGTCGGCGCCATTCATGGTCGCCTGCTGACTGCCTGGGCTGCGGCGGGCGTGCTGGGGCCGGTGTTGATCACTTACCTGCGCGAGTCTCAGCTGGCAGCGGGTGTAGAGCGCGCAGCGGCTTACGACATGACCTTGTATATCCTCGCCGGCCTGCTGGTGCTGGGCTTTATCTGCAACATGCTGGTGCGCCCGGTGGCCGACAAGCACTTCATGAGCGATGCCGAACTGGCGGCCGAGCGCGCGCTGAGCCATGACAAGGGTGCCGATGGGGCGCGGTCGCTGGAGTGGAAGGCGGCGCCGGGGAGCCTGCCGTTGGTGCTGCTGGCCTGGGCGGTGGTGGTCGTGCCGCTGGCCTGGGGTGTGTGGGTGACACTGCAGAAGACTGCTGTCCTGTTCCATTGATGTAACTGCATGGGGGCGCTTTGCGCCCCTTTCGCGACGCAAGGCCGCTCCCACAGGGACCGCGTAAGCTTCAGGGTTGCGCGGTCCCTGTGGGAGCGGCCTTGTGTCGCGATGGGCTGCAAAGCAGCCCCCATTACGCAGTTGTATAGACCTGTAGCAGCATCCAGCCCCCGTAATTCCTCGCTTTGCCATATGTCATCCGCGTTTCAAGCTGGCGCGTTCTGGGCCTATAATGGAGCCCTTTTCGCCCAATGATTTTGCGGAGCTGGTGATGGTCGAACGTAAGGCTTCCGTCGAGCGCAATACCCTGGAAACCCAGGTCAAGTGCTCGATCAACCTCGATGGCAGTGGCAAGGCCCGATTCGATATCGGCGTGCCTTTTCTTGAACACATGCTGGACCAGATCGCCCGCCATGGCCTGATCGATCTGGATATCGAGTGCAAGGGTGACACGCATATCGACGATCACCATACCGTCGAGGACGTCGGTATCACCCTGGGCATGGCTTTCGCCCAGGCCATCGGTGACAAGAAAGGTATCTTCCGCTACGGCCACGCCTACGTGCCGCTGGATGAAGCGCTGTCGCGTGTGGTCATCGACTTCTCCGGTCGCCCTGGCCTGCAAATGCATGTGCCGTATACCCGTGCCAGTGTTGGCGGCTTCGATGTCGACCTGTTCCAGGAATTCTTCCAGGGCTTCGTCAACCACGCGCTGGTAACCCTGCACATCGACAACCTGCGTGGCCACAACACCCACCACCAGATCGAAACCGTGTTCAAGGCATTCGGCCGCGCGCTGCGCATGGCTGTCACCCTCGACGAGCGCATGGCCGGGCAGATGCCGTCGACCAAAGGGTGCCTGTAAATGCAGACGGTAGCCGTAATCGACTATGGCATGGGCAACCTGCACTCGGTGGCCAAGGCGCTTGAGCACGTTGGTGCCGGTAAAGTGCTGGTCACCAGCGATGCCGCAGTCATACGTGAAGCCGACCGCGTGGTATTTCCGGGCGTAGGTGCGATCCGCGATTGCATGGCCGAAATCCGCCGCCTGGGCTTCGACAGCCTGGTGCGCGAAGTCAGCCAGGACCGCCCGTTCCTCGGTATTTGCGTGGGCATGCAGGCGCTGCTTGAACACAGCGAGGAAAACGCCGGTGTCGACTGCATCGGCATGTTCCCGGGCCAGGTGCGCTTCTTCGGCAAAGACCTGCAAGAAGACGGCGAGCACCTGAAGGTGCCGCACATGGGCTGGAACGAAGTCAGCCAGACCATCCACCACCCGCTGTGGCACGACATCCCCGACCAAGCGCGTTTCTACTTCGTGCACAGCTATTACATCAATGCCGGCAAGCCGGGCCAGGTAGTCGGCCGCGGCCACTACGGCGTCGATTTTGCCGCCGCGCTGGCAGATGGCTCGCGCTTTGCCGTGCAGTTCCACCCGGAGAAGAGCCATACCCATGGCCTGCAGTTGCTGCAGAACTTCGTCGCCTGGGACGGGCGCTGGTAAATGAGCAGGTCGAAAGCCAAGACCCCGGTCATCACGCTGGCCCCCGAGCAGGAGCGCGATGCGCTCGACACGCTCAAGCGCTTCCTCGAAGACCGTTTCGAGCTGGAGCTGGGGTCGTTCGAGGTGGCCGAGGTGCTTGAGCTGTTCAGCAAAGAAATTGCACCCCTTTACTACAACAGGGCGATTGCCGATGTTCAGCTGCACCTCAAGGAGCGGTTCGAGAGCATCGAAAGCGATCTGTGGGCGCTCGAAAAGCCCTGAAACCCTAAGAACAGACAGGTTCCCAAGATGCTGATTATCCCCGCTATCGATCTGAAGGACGGTGCTTGCGTGCGCCTGCGCCAGGGCCGCATGGAAGACTCCACGGTATTTTCCGACGACCCGGTGAGCATGGCCGCCAAGTGGGTCGAGGGTGGCTGCCGCCGCCTGCACCTGGTCGACCTCAACGGCGCCTTCGAAGGCCAGCCGGTCAACGGTGAGGTGGTTACCGCCATTGCCAAGCGCTACCCGACCCTGCCGATCCAGATCGGCGGTGGCATCCGTTCGCTGGAAACCATCGAGCATTACGTCAAGGCTGGCGTCAGCTACGTGATCATCGGCACCAAGGCGGTGAAGCAGCCAGAGTTCGTCGCCGAAGCGTGCAAGGCCTTCCCCGGCAAGGTCATCGTTGGCCTGGATGCCAAGGACGGCTTCGTCGCCACCGACGGCTGGGCCGAAGTGAGCACCGTGCAGGTCATCGATCTGGCCAAGCGTTTCGAGGCCGATGGCGTCTCGGCGATCGTCTACACCGACATCGCCAAGGACGGCATGATGCAGGGCTGCAACGTGCCTTTCACCAAGGCACTGGCTGAAGCCACCCGCATTCCGGTGATCGCCTCGGGCGGCATCCACAACCTGGGCGACATCAAGGCCCTGCTGGACGCCAAGGCCCCCGGCATCATTGGCGCCATCACCGGCCGTGCCATCTACGAAGGCACCCTCGATGTCGCCGAGGCCCAGGCCTTCTGCGACAACTACCAAGGCTGAGGACTGAACCATGGCACTGGCCAAGCGCATCATCCCTTGCCTGGACGTGGACAACGGCCGGGTGGTCAAGGGCGTCAAGTTCGAGAACATTCGTGATGCCGGCGACCCGGTGGAAATCGCCCGTCGCTACAACGAGCAGGGTGCCGACGAAATCACCTTCCTCGACATCACCGCCAGCGTCGATGGCCGCGACACCACCCTGCATACCGTCGAGCGCATGGCCAGCCAGGTGTTCATCCCGCTAACCGTGGGCGGTGGGGTGCGCACCGTGCAGGACATCCGCAACCTGCTCAATGCCGGTGCCGACAAGGTTTCGATCAACACGGCTGCGGTGTTCAACCCGGAGTTTGTGGGCGAGGCGGCGGACCGTTTCGGTTCGCAGTGCATCGTTGTCGCCATCGATGCCAAGAAGGTGTCCGGGCCAGGTGAAACGCCACGCTGGGAAATCTTCACCCACGGCGGGCGCAAGCCGACCGGGCTGGATGCAGTCGAGTGGGCGAAGAAGATGGAAGGCCTGGGTGCTGGCGAGATCCTGCTGACCAGCATGGACCAGGACGGCATGAAGAACGGCTTCGACCTGGGTGTTACCCGCGCCATCAGTGATGCGCTGGGCATTCCGGTGATTGCCTCGGGGGGTGTGGGTAACCTGCAGCACCTGGCTGACGGCATTCTGGAAGGGCATGCCAGCGCGGTGCTGGCGGCCAGTATCTTCCACTTTGGCGAGTACACGGTGCCGGAGGCCAAGGCCTACATGGCTTCGCGCGGTATCGTCGTTCGCTGATCCATTGATTGGGGCCGCAACGCGGCCCCAATTGCCTCAACCGTGGTTCTTGCCGAGCAACGCGTGATAAAGCTCGGTATCCCCAAGAATCCCCACCACCCTGTCGTTATCCTGCAACACCAGCTTGTTGCCGGTCTGATAACGAATCTGCAGCGCCTCGCGCATGCCGATGTCGGCGTGCACCACGGTCGGCCTGCGCTCCAGCAGCTCCACATCCTGCCCCGGTGCCCAGTTCTGCATGTCCAGCCCGTTCTGGCCCTGGCGTGCACGCTTGAGCGCGCCACCTTCGCCCAGGTCCAGCCACGAATCGATACCCGGGTCCAGGCACACCGAGCCATTGACCCGCTTGCAGTTGTCCAGGCTGCGCATCAGGCTGCGGCCGCACAGCACGTTCAGCGGGTTGGTGTGGGCGACGAAGGTACGCACATACTCGTCGGCCGGGTTGAGCACGATCTCCTCCGGCTTGCTGTACTGGATGATCCGCCCGTCCTTCATGATCGCAATGCGGGTACCCAGCTTCAGTGCCTCGTCCAGGTCGTGGCTGACGAACACGATGGTCTTGCTCAGCTTGGCCTGCAGGCCCAGCAGCTCGTCTTGCAGGCCTTGGCGGATCAGCGGGTCCAGTGCCGAGAACGGTTCGTCCATCAGCAGGATGTCGGCATCCATCGCCAGCGCCCGGGCCAGGCCCACGCGCTGCTGCATGCCGCCAGACAGCTCGTCCGGCTTCTTGTTGCGCCACTGGGTCAGGCCCACCAGCTCGAGCTTCTCGTCCACCAGCTTGCGCCGTTCCTTTTCAGGGCGGCCCTGCATTTCCAGGCCAAAGCTGATGTTCTCGCGCACCGTCAGCCAAGGCATCAGGGCGAACTTCTGGAACACCATGGCAATGCGCTTGGTGCGCATCATTTTCAGCTCGGCCGGGCTGCAGTGGGCAATGTCGATGTGCTTGCCTTCGTGCTCGACAAACAGCTTGCCGCGGCTGACGGTGTTCAGGCCGTTGATGCAGCGCAGCAGGCTCGATTTGCCCGAGCCGGACAAGCCCATCAGCACGCAGATCTCACCCTTGTTGATATCAAGGTTGGCCTTTTCGACGCCGACCACCAGGCCAGTCTGCTTGAGGATCTGTTCGCGGGTCTTGCCCTGGTCCAGCAGCGACAGCGCCTCGCGCGGCTTATTGGAGAAAATGACGTCGACGTCTTCGAAACGAATGATGCTCATGCCTCACCCCTTACCGGCAGTTCCGGTTGCTTGCAGATACGGTCGAGCATGATTGCCAGCAGCACGATCGCCAGGCCCGCTTCGAAGCCCAGGGAAATATCGGCGGTGTTCAGTGCGTTGACCACAGGTTTGCCCAGGCCGTCAGCGCCCACCAGGGCGGCGATCACCACCATCGACAGCGACAGCATGATGCACTGGGTGACGCCGGCGGCGATGCTGGGCATCGCGTGCGGCAGTTCGATACGGGTAAGCAATTGGCGACGCGAGCAGCCAAAGGCCTTGCCAGCGTCCATCAGCTCCTGCGGGACGTCGCAGATGCCCAGGTAGGTGAGGCGGATTGGCGCCGCAATGGCGAAGACCACGGTAGAGATCAGCCCCGGTACCACTCCCAGGCCGAACAGGGTCAGGGTAGGGATCAGGTACACGAAGGTGGGCACCGTCTGCATCAGGTCGAGTACCGGGCGCATGGCGGTATAGAACATTGGTTTGTGCGCAGCCAGGATGCCCAGCGGCACGCCAATCACCACGCACACCACCGTGGCGAAGGTCACCTGCGCCAGGGTTTCCATGGTTTCCTGCCAGTAACCCAGGTTGAAGATCAGCAGGAATGACAGGGCAACGAACGCGGTCAGCCCCCACTTGCGCTGGATCAGGTGTGCCAGTCCGGCGAACAGGGCGATGAGGACGAACGGGTTGAACCAGGTCAGGGCACTGGTGACCCCATGGATCATGAATTCCAGGCCTTGCGCGATGGCGTCGAAGTAATTTGCGCCGTTCTGGGTCAGCCACTCGACGAACGACGCGATGTACTGGCCCAGGGGTATTTTCTGATCGATAAGCATGATAGCGAGCTTCCACCTGCATAGATTGAAATCAACCCGGAGCAGGCACGGTCCTGCCCCGAGGTAGCGCTATTGCGTGCTGCGTTATTGCGCCAGCTTGGCCTTGGCCGCCTCAAGGCCGGGTTTGCCATCAACAGTGGTAACGCCGGCAAGCCAGGTGTCCAGCTTGCCGGGGTTGTCTTTAAGCCACTTCTTGGCGGCTGCTTCGGGTTTCATCTTGTCGTCCAGGACATAGCCCATCATGGTGCTTTCATCCTTGAGCTCGAACGACAGGTTCTTGAGCAGTTGGCCAACGTTGCTGCATTCCTGCGCGTAGCCCTTGCGGGTATTGGTCAATACGGTCGCCTTGCCGAAATCGGGCCCGAAGAAATCGTCCCCGCCGGTCAGGTACTGCATCTTGAAGCGGGTGTTCATCGGGTGCGGTTCCCAGCCCAGGAACACCAGGGCCTCGCCGCGTTTTTGCGCGCGGTCGACCTGCGACAGCATGCCGGCCTCGCTCGATTGCACAATCTTGAAACCGGCGTCCTTCAGGCCGAAGGCGTTCTTGTCGATCATGCTCTGGATGGTGCGGTTGCCATCGTTGCCGGGCTCGATGCCGTAGATCTTGCCGTCCAGTTCCTTCTTGAACTTGGGAATGTCGGCGAAATCTTTCAGGCCCTTGTCGTACAGCGCCTGAGGCACGGCCAAGGTGTACTTGGCGTTTTCCAGGTTGGCGCGCACCGTTTCCACGGTGCCAGCGTCGCGGTACTGCTTGATGTCGTTCTCCATGGTCGGCATCCAGTTGCCGAGAAACACGTCCAGGTCCTTGCCGGTGGCCAGCGACTTGTAGGTCACGGGTACCGAGATCATGGTGGTGTGGGTTTTGTAACCCAGGGCTTCGAGCACAACGCTGGTGGTCGCGGTCGTGACTGTGATGTCGGTCCAGCCGACGTCGGAGAAACGTACCGTCTGACACTGCTCGGGTTCGGCGGCCTGGGCCAGCAAGGGCGTGGACAGCAACGCAACCAGCAACAGCGAGGGTGAACCTTTCATGGATGGACTCCTGAGATATTGTCTTCGGGTTCGCGTGGGTCGCCGGGCTTTCTGAGGGTCCGGTCGACCAGGCCTGCAGAGGGCAGGATGCGTGGCCGTGCTTTACGAGTCGCTTTCGATAATCCTCCAGCGCCGGGCAATCGCCTACTGGTAGGGTCGTATCCAGTACGGAACGGGTCGTATCCAGTAAGGGCGATGTCGCTTATGGGTTTATCCACCCCCTCGGCCGCATTTTTGCGTCACCAGGCCGCCGGAAAGCGGCGCGGTGAGGGCCGCTCCTTGAGCAAAAACAGCGCGGCGCGGCTGGACAAAAGTACGTCGGTTGCAGACGGCGAGGGGTGCGGTAAAAGCCCGATGATGCTGGCATTCAAGGCGGCCCGCTGTTTGAGCCTAGCAGTTGCCCCGCCCTGCGCATGGCGCGCAGAGACAAGCCCAGCAAGAGGTGATTCGACAATGGCCATCAGCGTGTTCGACCTGTTCAAGATCGGTGTCGGGCCTTCTAGCTCCCACACCGTCGGCCCCATGCGTGCTGGCGCCCTGTTTGTTCAGGGCCTTCGCGAACGCGGCGAGCTGGAGCGTGTAAAACGGATCGAAGTGCGCCTGTATGGCTCGCTGTCGGCCACCGGCATCGGTCACGGCACCGACAACGCCACGGTCATGGGCCTGATGGGCGAATGGCCTGACGCCATTGACCCGACCCAGATCGTGCCGCGCATCGCCGACCTGCGCGAAACCAACACGCTGCAGCTTGATAGCCGCTTGCCGATAGAGTTTGTCTGGGCCCGCGACATGCTGCTGCTGGACGAGAACCTGCCGTATCACCCCAACGCCATGACCCTGATTGCCGAAGGCGAGCAGGGCGAGTTGCACCGCGACACCTACTACTCGGTGGGTGGCGGCTTTGTGGTCGATGCCGCCCAGGCCGCCAGCGGTGTGCTGGATGCCGACCAGACGGTGCTGCCGTACGACTTCAACAGCGCCGCCGAACTGCTGCGGCTGTGCAAGCAAAACGACCTCAGCGTGTCGCAATTGATGATGGCCAACGAGAAGGTCTGGCGCAGCGAAGAAGAGATCCGCGCCGGCCTGCACAAGCTCTGGGAAGCCATGCAGGAATGCGTCAACAACGGGCTTAAATACGAAGGCACGCTGCCCGGCGGGCTGAACGTGCGCCGCCGCGCTGCCAAGCTGCACCGCAGCCTGCAGGAGATCGGCAAGCCCAACGTGATCGGCTCGACCATGAGCGCCATGGAATGGGTCAACCTGTTCGCCCTGGCCGTCAACGAAGAGAACGCCGCCGGTGGGCGCATGGTTACCGCACCCACCAATGGCGCGGCCGGCATCATCCCGGCGGTGCTGCACTACTACATGCGCTTCAGCGATGAGGTGAATGAGTCCAGCATTGTCGATTACTTCCTGGCTGCGGCTGCCGTGGGCATCCTGTGCAAGAAGAACGCGTCGATTTCCGGTGCCGAAGTGGGCTGCCAGGGTGAAGTCGGCTCAGCCTGCGCCATGGCGGCGGCAGGGCTTGCCGAAGTGTTGGGTGCCACCCCGCCACAGGTGGAGAACGCGGCCGAAATTGCCTTGGAACACAACCTCGGCCTGACCTGCGACCCGGTCGGCGGGTTGGTGCAGGTGCCGTGCATCGAGCGCAACGCGATTGCTGCGGTAAAAGCCATCAACGCGGTGCAAATGGCGCTGCGCGGTGACGGCGAGCACTTCATTTCCCTCGACCAGGTGATCCGCACCATGCGCGATACCGGGGCCGACATGCACGACAAATACAAAGAGACCTCGCGCGGTGGCCTGGCGGTCAGCGCTATCGAGTGCTGATCGTTACCAGGTTTGCTGGCCTCTTCGCGGGTGAACCCGCTCCCACAGGCATTGCGCAGTACGTGTGGGAGCGGGTTCACCCGCGAAGAGGCCTTTGAAGGTTGATGCAGGTGCAACATAACTACCTATGCCTCCTTATGGTGCGCCCGCCGCCTACCGATCGTCGGGTGTCGCGATCAGTGTCGGCATTGTCGGTGACACTCAAGAGTGTCGTTTCTGGGCAACTTACGCTGCACGTGTCACCAAATTGCTCAGCCGTTACACGCACGGCGCCTAGCACGCCTGTTTTGCGACTATCTGCCAACTCGGCCGAAGCCCCTGATTTGCCTGATGCAGGTGTCGTTTTCAGGTTTTTTTGGATAGCCGTTCAATTTCAGGCACGGCGTTTGCGTTGAGATTGGCAACCTACCCCCGGAAAATGACCGAGGGGTCATAACAAGAAATCAGTGCCCGCCTGAGGCACACCCTGCATTTGTGTGAGGAGAAATCGCGATGACGTCGTACACCTCCGGGACCCCAACCCAGAACCGCACAGCACCCCAGTCCATCGGGTTTCTTCTACTGGACAATTTCACCCTGATTTCCCTGGCATCGGCCGTCGAGCCGCTGCGCATGGCCAACCAGCTGTCCGGCCGCGAGCTGTACCGCTGGCACACCCTGACTGTCGACGGCGGCCAGGTCTGGGCCAGCGACGGCCTGCAGATCACCCCCGATGCCGCCATGCACAGCGCCCCGCCCATCGATACCGTGATCGTCTGCGGCGGCGTGGGCATCCAGCGCACTGTTACCCGTGAGCATGTCACCTGGCTGCAGGCCCAGGCCCGTCAGTCGCGCCGCCTTGGCGCGGTGTGCACCGGCAGCTGGGCCCTGGCCTGTGCCGGGCTGCTCGACGGTTTCGATTGCAGTGTGCACTGGGAGTGCCTGGCGGCCATGCAGGAGGCCTACCCGCGGGTGAACATGAGCACCCGGCTGTTCACCCTCGACCGTAACCGCTTCACCAGCTCCGGCGGCACTGCGCCGCTGGACATGATGTTGCACCTGATCAGCCGCGATCATGGCCGCGAGCTGTCGGCGGCCATCTCCGAGATGTTCGTCTATGAGCGCATCCGCAACGAGCAGGACCACCAGCGCGTGCCGCTCAAGCACATGCTCGGTACCAACCAGCCGAAGTTGCAGGAGATCGTCGCGCTGATGGAGGCCAACCTCGAAGAGCCGATCGACCTGGACGAACTGGCGGTGTACGTGGCGGTGTCGCGACGCCAGCTTGAGCGGCTGTTCCAGAAGTACCTGCACTGCTCGCCATCGCGCTACTACCTGAAACTGCGCCTGATCCGTGCGCGGCAGCTGCTCAAGCAGACACCGATGTCGATCATCGAAGTGGCGTCGGTGTGTGGTTTTGTGTCCACGCCGCACTTCTCCAAGTGCTACCGCGAGTACTTCGGCATACCGCCGCGTGACGAGCGTGTGGGTTCCAACACCGCGCAGCAAGTAGCGATGATGCCGATTCCGCAGGCCATGACCCTGTCGCCGCACAGTGGGCCGATGGCCGCGCTTAGCCAGGCGCGCAACGAGTCGACCTTTGCCAGCGTAAGGCTCTGACACCGCGCCGGGCTTTTCGCGGGCACGCCCGCTCCCACAGGTACTGCACAGGCCTCGATCTGTGTGTAGTCACTGTGGGAGCTGGCTTGCAGGCGATAGGGCCAGTACAGGAAAAAGAATCAGGCCCGCTTGTTGAAACTCGCCAGCGCTGGCAGCAGCTGCTTGTCGATGGCCTGGCGTACAGCAGGCAGGATCGTCGCACTACCGGTGTACATCTGCTCCACCATCCCCTTCAGCGCCCGCGCATTGGGCTCGGTCAGCCCACGCACCACCGCTTCACACGCCTGTTCGGCACTGGCCCCGGCTGGAATATCGAAACCGCGGGCGCGCAGGTGGCCGGCGAGGTCGTCCTGGTCAATCAAATCCGCATGCATCATGGCTGTTGTCCCTTTTATCGCGAAGAGAGTGCTGCTGTGATCCAGGACCGATTCTGTGACGTGCGCAACAGCCTCGCAAGGACAGAATGTCGCCATGGCTGCTTTGGCTAAGAACAGGTCGTTTACGGCTAAATCCCCCGCCCGGCAAGCACGCACACTGAAGCCATTCACGGTACCCGAGGGTTTGGTCACCCTCGCTCACGCACAGTGGATGTTGCTCGCTCTTGGCCCCGGTAGCTCACGGCTTTCCGGGGTTATTTTTTTGCAACTGTTATTTATGTCAGTTGTTGGGGGTCGATGCCCGTGGTCAAGTAAGGCTCCGATAGCTGGAGCATGGACATGAACCGGAAACAATTGAAATTCTGCTTGCTTGGTGCTGTGTTTCTTTTTGCAGGATGCACAGCTTCGGACCCTACAAACTATCTCGACAGTTCGGCGGATACGCTGTTTCAGATCAAGCCAGACCAGAACCGCGCCGCCCTTGAGAGGCAATCGGGTACTGACCAGTATTTGAAACTTTTGTTGAATGTGGCAGAAGGCGCTGAAGTTAAAGAAGTGCAGGTCAAGCCTGGGCTTGTATCGAAAGATACGGCGATGCTATCAATGCCTCTGACTGACGGCCGAACGGTGAGTTTCAAGTTGTCAAGAAGCGATAATGTTGCTTCGGGAATGGTAGGGTGGGTTGGCGATATACCCTCCAACCGTAGACAACTCTACCCCTCACCTGCGGAAATCGAAATGGATCCGCTCAACTGGGTTTCATTGGTGAGCGACGGTAATCTGGTCGTTGGGGATATCCGAGTGGAGGGGCAGCTCTACCGGTTAACGGCGGTTGGCAAAGGCCAGCAAGTCTTGGTCAAGGTTGATGAATCAAAACTACCACCAGAAGCAGCGCCGATAGCTGCTCCTGTGCAAGCGCAGGCAAAAACCAAGTCACTCAGTACGTTTCAGTCGCCAAAAAGCACTATTAGGGTGCTATTCGTTACAACGCAGCAGTCGAGGGCCATGTTTCCGAGTTACAAGATCGAATTGGTTCAAGCTTTACAGAACGCCAACCAATACTTGATCAATAGCAAAGTGGATGCCGTGTACGAGCTGTCTGGAATTTACGATTCTGACTACGATGAGACAGGCAAGTCTCCACAGACTCAGCTCAACGATATGATAGCTGATAGACCGTTAGGGGCTAAAATCCACATTGAACGTGAAAAATGGCGCGCCGATCTGGTATCAATGCTTTCGACATTTAGTATTTACTGTGGTATAGCGAAAACGCCAGCGTCCAAGGAGACCGCTTTCTCGTCCTTTAGTTGCTTTGGTGCGTTAGGCCACGAATTAGGACATAACATGGGGGCCTCTCATAACGATGAGGATCCAGGTGAGTCCCTACCCCCTTACGCTTATGGCTACAAGCATACAGCGCCAAATTTTCATACGCAGATGCGAACGTCGCATGGCGCCATTCCCTATCATTCAAACCCGCGATTGCAGTATCAAGGGGTTTCTATAGGTACGGTAGATAAAAATGATGTGGCGCGGACTTTCAACGAAAATCGGGACACTGTTGCCAATTTTTATCCGGACCCTGCTCATCGCGTTCGTTTGTGGCTGTATGGGGCGAACCGGGGTTGTTTCATTGATTTAAAACCGGGTGAACAAGCGCTGCTCTCTTGGTATACGGAATGCAAGGATAATGATGTCGATCCCGTACGGGTAGAGGTAAAAGATTTCTACAGCGGTTCGACTCCCAGAAAATTATGCTTCTCCAACATTTTTTACACAGTAAGGAGCTGCTATACGGGCAGTAACTTTTCTGGGGATTTTGTTATCACGAGCGTTCATTCTGGCGGTGGTAAACCAGAGGGGTTCAAATTTACAAGAAGACTGATAGGGCCAGTCTATAGGGTGTCATACGAGTGATCGTTTTGATTATCCGCTTATACTCTGTCTGATTGTTGCGAGTGAAGGCGCCTAGGTGCTTCGTATATATGGAGACCCTGGCGCCGGTTCTCTGGTTATTCAAGAAGGAAGTTTTATCGTACGCCCCATATATTGCGGCGCCTGCGCCCCCTCCTGTTGCTCTACCAAGTGATTCAATCGGCAAACAGTCGTGTGCCCAAAAGGCGCTGACTTCGGCCCCGCTAGGTCCACGTGCAGTAACATCTGCTCGCTCGCCGCCAGCGCCTCGTCGAACCCTGCCCGGTGCAGGCTGTGATACACGTGAAGACGCTTGCGATCAAAGCCGATGATCTGCGTCTGCACCCACACCTCGGTGCCCAGCTTCACCTCGTGCAGATAATTGATATGCGCCTCCAGCGTGAACAGTGAATTACCACTTTGCCCGCGGCTGTCGGCGTCCAGGCCAATGCGCTCCATCAGGGCATCGGTCGCGTAGCTGAAGATCAGCAGGTAGAAGGCATCCCGCAGGTGGCCGTTGTAATCGACCCAGTCCTCCTGGACCGTGGTGCGGTAAGTGATCAGAGCGGGCATCTTGGTCTCCTTAATCGCTAAACGACATGCCATGGCTGGCCTTGCTGGTTTTCACCGCTTCCAGTACCGCCAGCAGGGTGTCGTCACGGTAGCGCTCCAGTGCAGCGATACTGCGCTCGCCCTGTTGCTCAGAGGTACCGTTCACCACATCGTCGATCAGCTTGTCGGTCAGTTCCGGTGCTGGCAGGTAGGTCCAGGGCAGCTTCAGGGCGGGGCCGAACTGTGACATGAAGTGGCGCATGCCGGCATCGCCACCGGCCAGGGTGTAGGTAAGGAACGTGCCCATGAACGACCAGCGCAAGCCTGCGCCGAAGCGAATCGCGTCGTCGATTTCGCCCGTGGTGGCAACGCCGTCGTTGACCAGGTGCAAGGCCTCGCGCCAGAGGGCTTCGAGCAGGCGGTCGGCGATGAAGCCTGGCACCTCCTTGCGCACATGCAGCGGGCGCATGCCGAGTGCGGTGTAGATGGTTTTGGCAGCTTCAATGGCCTGGGGTGAGGTGCGGCTACCGCCAACGATCTCCACCAGCGGCAGCAGGTACACTGGGTTGAAGGGGTGGCCGACAACACAGCGTTCAGGGTGAGTCGACGATTCGTAGAATTCGCTGGGCAACAGGCCCGAAGTGCTTGAACCGATGATCGCGTCAGGCTTGGCGGCGGCGCTTATTTTCGCGTGCAGGTCGAGCTTGAGGTCCAGGCGCTCTGGCGCGCTTTCCTGGATGAAGTCGGCGTCGCGCACGCATTCTTCGATGGTGCTGACGAACTTCAGCCGGTCCTGGGAGGCACTTTGGGCCAGGCCTTGTTTTTCAAGCGCCGGCCAGGCGTTGGCGATACGTTTGCGCAGCGCCTGTTCGGCACCGGGCGCCGGGTCCCAGGCGACCACATCCAGGCCGTGGGCGAGAGCGCGGGCGACCCAGCCGCTGCCGATCACGCCGCTACCCAGGGCGGCAAAGGTCTTTATTTCGGTGATGAAGGGCATATCGGTCTCCTGAATGGATCAGCGGCGCTTGAGGTTCATTTTTTCCCGGCCTTCTGCCGGGCTGAGCACGCGGCCACCCATGCGGGTGATGATCTCGCTTGCGCGTTCCACCAGTTGGCCATTGCTGGCCAGCACCCCACGGTCCAGATACAAGTTGTCTTCCAGGCCCACCCGCACATTGCCGCCGAGCAAAACGGCCTGGGCGGCCATGGGCATCTGCATGCGGCCGATGCCGAAGCCGGCCCAAGTGACGTTGGCAGGCAGGTTGTCCACCATCGCCTTCATGGTGGTGGTGTCGGCCGGTGCGCCCCACGGGATGCCCAGGCACAGCTGGAACAGCGGGTCTACGAGCAGGCCTTCCTTCATCATTTGCTTGGCGAACCACAGGTGGCCGGTGTCGAAGATTTCCAGTTCGGCTTTCACGCCCAGTTCGGTGATGCGTTTGGCGCCGGCGCGCAGTTGGGCCGGGGTGGACACGTAGATCGAGTTGCCGTCGCCGAAGTTGAGGGTGCCGCAGTCGAGGGTGCAGATTTCCGGCAGCAGCGCTTCGACATGGGCCAGGCGCTCCAGCGGGCCGATCAGGTCGGTGCCCGGGCCGAACTCCAGCGGCGTTTCACCCGGGCCGATTTCCAGGTCGCCGCCCATGCCGGCAGTGAGATTGACGATGATGTCCACGTCAGCTTCACGGATGCGTTCCATGACTTCGCGGTACAGCGCCACATCGCGGCTGAAGCGGCCGGTCTGCGGGTCGCGGACGTGGCAGTGGACCACGGTGGCGCCGGCCTTGGCGGCCTCGACGGCGGATTCGGCGATCTGTTTGGGGGTGACCGGGACCAGGTGGCTTTTCGAGGCGGTGTCGCCGGCGCCGGTGAGGGCGCAGGTGATGATGACGTCGTGGTTCATGGCGGGGTTCCTTGTGTTGTCTGTGCTGGCCCTATCGCCGGCAAGCCAGCTCCCACAGGGTTCGCGTGAACCCTGGGCGTAGGCAGAACCTGTGGGAGCGGGCGTGCCCGCGAAAGGGCCGGATCAGTTGGCAGTAAGCTTGAGGTTGTCCGCGGCCGGCTTGCCATCGAAGGTGGTCACGCCCTCAAGCCAGCGGGCTTTGTCATCGGGGTGGTCCTTGAGCCACTGGCGGGCCGATTGCAGCGCATCCTTGTGGTCGAGCAGCGGCTGCATCATGCGGCTCTCGTCCTCGGCGCTGAAGTTCAGGTTGGCCAGCAGGCGGTGGGCGTTGGGGCAGCGTTCGGCGTAGTCCGGGGCAGTCACTGTCCACACCGTTGCGCGGCCTTCGTCCGGGCCCAGGGCGTCCTGGCTCTCGCCCAGGTAGGCCATGTCGATGTTCACGTTCATCGGGTGCGGCGCCCAGCCGAAGAACACCACGGCCTCCTTGCGCCGCACGGCGCGGTCGACGGCAGCAAGCATGCCGGCCTCGCTGGACTCGACCAGCTGGAACTTGCCCAGGCCGAACTGGTTCTTGGTGATCATCGCCTTGATCTGGGTGTTGGCGCCGGAACCGGGCTCGATGCCGTAGATCTTGCCGCCCAGCTCCTTCTCGAACTTGTGGATGTCGGCGAAGGTCTTCAGGCCTTTGTCATACAGGTACTTCGGCACTGCCAGGGTCGCCCGGGCATCTTCCAGGCTGGGCTTTTCCAGCACCTTCACCTGCTGGGCATCGATGAACGGGGTGATGGTCTGGGTCATGATCGGGTTCCAGTAACCCAGGAACATATCCAGGCGCTTGTCGCGGATGCCGGCGAAGATGATCTGCTGCGAGGCGCTGGTCTGTTTGGTCTGGTAGCCCAGGCCGTCGAGCAGCACCTGCGCCATGGCGCTGGTGGCGATGACGTCGGTCCAGTTGACCACGCCCAGGCGGACATTCTTGCAGGCCGCAGGTTCGGCGGCGTAAAGCGGGGAAGTGGCGATGCTGCTCAGGGCAAGGGTCAACAGGCTGCGGCGGATCAAGCTGTGCATGGTGGCTCTCCATCGGCAGTGCATATTGTTATGGGGTTCGGTCTCTCTGGGCCGTGTGAACACGCTACGCTGCACGCAGGGTGAAAAATCGCACCCTGGCGACCAACACTTGCACGGAGGCGACCACCTTTGCCGTGGAGCATGCAATGCTGCAAAACATTCAATTTCTGCTGTTGCCCGGGTTCTCGGCCATGGGCTTCATCAGTGCCCTGGAGCCGCTGCGGGTAGCCAACCGGTTCAAGGGGCCGTCCTACCGTTGGCAGGTATTGAGCCTGGATGGCGGTGCGGTGCAGGCCAGCAACGGCATGTCGGTAAACGCCGATGCGGCGCTGGCCGCGGGCGAGCCTGCCGGCATCCTGCTGATCGTGGCCGGTTTCGATCCCCTGGCCTGTTATGGCCAGGCGCTGCAACAGGTGCTACGCCGCCTGGATCATGAAGGGGTGATACTCGGCGGCATCGACACGGGTGCAGTGGTACTGGCCGAGGCCGGCCTGCTCGACGGCCACCGCGCCACCGTGCACTGGGAGGCGCTGGAAGCGTTCAAGGAAAACTACCCGAGCCTGCAGGCGACCCAGGAGCTGTTCGAGATCGACCGGCGGCGCATCACTTGCGCTGGCGGCACGGCGTCCATTGACCTGATGCTCGACCTGATTGCACAGGCCCACGGCAGTGAACTGGCGGTGCAGGTGTCGGAGCAATTCGTGCTCGGGCGTATCCGCCAGCGACAGGACCACCAGCGCATGCAGATCGCCAGCCGCTATGGCATCAGCAACAAGAAGCTGGTGAAGGTGATTGGCGAAATGGAGCGCAACACCGAACAGCCGCTCAATACCCAGGTGCTGGCTGAAGCGGTGCAGGTGACCCGGCGCCAGCTGGAACGGCTGTTTCGTGTGCACTTGGACGACACGCCCAGTGGTTTCTATCTGCGACTGCGGCTGGACAAGGCGCGGCAGTTGTTGCGCCAGACCGACATGAGTGTGCTGGAGGTGGGGGTGGCTTGCGGGTTCGAGTCGGCTTCGTACTTTACCCGTTGTTACCGGGCGCGGTACCAGCGTTGCCCGCGGGAGGACAGGTTGGCCAGGGCAGTTTGATTTCCTCCTGCACTGGCCCTATCACCGGCAAGCCAGCTCCCACAGGTATTGCACAGCCTTTGAATGCCGTGGGGTACCTGTGGGAGCTGGCTTGCCGGCGATAGGGCCTGCGCAGGAAACAGGGATTTCACTGCTGGCCGATGGACTGCAAATACTCCGACCGGTCATCACTGCGCTGGGCCACGCAGGTATCCCAGGCCGCCTGGAATGCCTTGCTCCCCTGCTTCTCGGCATAGGTCTCAACCTTGCAATCAGCATCGCGCAGTTGCATCCACAGCTTCTCTGCCGCGTCCATGCGCCCGATCAGGGCAGTGGCCTGGTCGCTTTCGTCGGCATATTGATCGCGAATGCGCTGGATCAAGTCGTCGTAAGCCGATTTCAGCTCCCGCTCGGCCGTCTGCTTGTTGAATGCAGCGCAGGCGTAGGTCTGCTGATCGGTGTCGACGTTGTCGCACGGGGTGCTTTCTTCCTCGCCGGCCTGGGCGCCCGATACGACGGCCAGCAGCGCCAGCCATGCCAATGATTTCATCCCTTTTCTCCTCAACAGGCTGACGAATCGCAGGGATTCTCGCTCAGACGAGGGCGCGTGGGTAGCCACCTGTCCAAATGTTCATAAAGCAGCCCGAAAGGTCGTTAACGCGACTGCCTCTCATCGCCAGACGGCGTGCCAGAGGGCGTGTTGTCGCGCATTGACGCTTTCGGCAAACCCCCTGTCGTTTTTGCATCGGGGCGCCTTTGGGCACAGGCATATGCTGGCCCCAAAGCGCCGGCACAAGGTTTGGCGCCAACCATTCAATAAAAGGGGACAGCCTGATGAGCCCAGCCGAACTTCACGCCGACAGCATCGTCATCGACGGCCTGATCATTGCCAAATGGAACCGCGAGCTGTTCGAGGACATGCGCAAAGGCGGGCTGACTGCGGCCAACTGCACGGTGTCGGTCTGGGAAGGCTTCAAGGCAACCGTCGACCAGATCGCCGCCAGCCAGAAGCTCATCCGCGACAACAGCGACCTGGTGATGCCGGTGCGTACCACCGCCGACATCCGCAAGGCCAAGGAACTGGGCAAGACCGGCATCCTCTTCGGCTTCCAGAACGCCCATGCGTTCGAAGACCAGATCGCCTATGTGGACGTGTTCAAGCAGCTGGGCGTGGGCATCGTGCAGATGTGCTACAACACCCAGAACCTGGTGGGCACCGGCTGCTACGAGCGTGACGGCGGGCTGTCGGGCTTCGGCCGCGAGATCGTGGCGGAAATGAACCGCGTCGGCATCATGTGCGACCTGTCCCACGTCGGCTCCAAGACCTCCGAAGAGGTCATCCTCGAATCGAAGAAACCGGTCTGCTACTCCCACTGCCTGCCGTCGGGCCTTAAAGAGCACCCGCGCAACAAGTCGGACGAAGAGCTGAAATTCATCGCCGACCACGGCGGCTTCGTCGGCGTGACCATGTTCGCGCCGTTCCTGGCCAAAGGCATCGACTCGACCATCGACGACTACGCCGAAGCCATCGAGTACACCATGAACATCGTCGGTGAAGACGCCATCGGTATCGGCACCGACTTCACCCAGGGCCATGGGCAGGACTTCTTCGAGTACCTGACCCACGACAAGGGCTACGCCCGTCGTCTGACCAACTTCGGCAAGATCATCAACCCGCTGGGCATCCGCACCGTGGGCGAATTCCCCAACCTCACCGAAACCTTGCTCAAGCGCGGCCACTCCGAGCGTGTGGTGCGCAAGATCATGGGCGAGAACTGGGTCAACGTCCTCAAGGACGTCTGGGGCGAGTAAGCCGCTCTCCAAGCCTGATAGCCCCTGCCAGCAACGCCGGGGCACCCACATAAAAATTTGTATGGAGTTGAGTTTCCATGGCCAAGATCGCCCCGCAATTGCCAATCGAAGTCGACAGCGAGACCGGTGTCTGGACCAGCGACGCCTTGCCGATGCTGTACGTGCCGCGCCATTTCTTCGTCAACAACCACATCGGTATCGAGGAAGTGCTGGGCGCCGACGCCTATGCCGAGATCCTCTACAAGGCCGGCTACAAGTCCGCCTGGCACTGGTGTGAAAAGGAAGCCGAGTGCCATGGCCTGGAAGGCGTGGCGGTGTTCGAGCACTACATGAAGCGCCTGAGCCAGCGTGGCTGGGGCCTGTTCGAGATCCAGGACATCGACCTGGACAAAGGCAACTGCAGCGTCAAGCTCAAGCATTCGGCGTTCGTGTACGTTTACGGCAAGGTTGGCCGCAAGGTCGACTACATGTTCACCGGCTGGTTCGCCGGCGCAATGGACCAGATTCTCGCTGCCCGCGGCAGCTCGATCCGCACCGTGGCCGAACAGGTCTACGGCGGTTCGGAAGAAGGCCACGAAGATGGCCTGTTCGTTACAAAGCCGTTGTAAGCCGGAGATAGCGTCATGGCATTCGAAGCAATGTTCCAGCCGATCCAGATCGGCAAACTGACCATCCGCAACCGTGTGCTCAGCACCGCGCACGCCGAGGTCTACGCCACTGACGGCGGCATGACGACCGACCGCTACGTGAAGTACTACGAAGAGAAGGCCAAGGGCGGTATCGGCCTGGCGATCTGCGGCGGCTCGTCCGTGGTCGCCATCGACAGCCCGCAGGAATGGTGGGCGTCGGTCAACCTGTCGACCGACCGCATCATCCCGCACTTCCAGAACCTGGCCGACGCCATGCACAAGCATGGCGCCAAGATCATGATCCAGATTACCCACATGGGCCGTCGCTCGCGCTGGGACGGCTTCAACTGGCCGACCCTGATGTCGCCGTCGGGCATCCGCGAACCGGTGCACCGCGCCACCTGCAAGACCATCGAGGTGGAAGAGATCTGGCGTGTCATCGGCAACTACGCGCAGGCTGCGCGGCGTGCCAAAGAGGGCGGGCTGGACGGCGTGGAACTGTCGGCCGTGCACCAGCACATGATCGACCAGTTCTGGAGCCCGCGGGTCAACAAGCGTACCGACGAATGGGGCGGCACGTTTGAAGGCCGCATGAAGTTCGGCCTGGAAGTACTCAAAGCCGTGCGCGCCGAAGTGGGCGACGACTTCTGCGTGGGCATGCGCATCTGTGGTGACGAGTTCCACCCCGATGGCCTCAGCCACGAAGACATGAAGCAGATTGCCGCCTACTACGACGGCACCGGCATGCTCGACTTCATCGGCGTGGTCGGCTCGGGCTGCGACACCCACAACACCCTGGCCAACGTCATCCCCAACATGAGCTACCCGCCAGAGCCGTTCCTGCACCTGGCAGCCGGCATCAAGGAAGTGGTCAAGGTCCCGGTGCTGCACGCGCAGAACATCAAGGACCCGAACCAGGCCACGCGCATTCTTGAAGGCGGCTACGTGGACATGGTCGGCATGACCCGTGCGCACATGGCCGACCCGCACCTGATCGCCAAGATCAAGATGGGCCAGATTGACCAGATCAAGCAGTGCGTCGGTGCCAACTACTGCATCGACCGCCAGTATCAGGGCCTGGATGTGCTGTGCATCCAGAACGCCGCGACCTCCCGTGAATACATGGGTGTGCCGCACATCATCGAAAAAACCACCGGCGTCAAACGCAAGGTGGTGGTGGTTGGCGCCGGCCCTGCCGGTATGGAAGCAGCCCGCGTGGCTGCCGAACGTGGGCACGATGTGACCCTGTTCGAGAAGAAAGACCAGATCGGCGGGCAGATCACCATTGCCGCCAAGGCACCGCAGCGTGACCAGATCGCCGGCATCACCCGCTGGTACCAGCTGGAGCTGGCGCGCCTGAAAGTGGACCTGCGCCTGGGCACCGCTGCCAGCGTGGACGCCATCCAGGACCTGCGCCCGGACGTGATCGTGCTGGCGGTGGGCGGCCATCCGTTTGTCGAGCAGAACGAGCACTGGGGCGCTGCCGAAGGGCTGGTGGTCAGCAGCTGGGACGTGCTCGACGGCAAGGTTGCGCCGGGCAAGAACGTGCTGGTGTACGACACCATTTGTGAATTCACCGGCATGTCGGCAGCAGACTACATTGCCGACAAAGGCAGCCAGGTTGAAATCGTCACCGACGACATCAAGCCGGGCGTGGCCATGGGCGGCACGACCTTCCCGACCTACTACCGCAGCATGTACCCGAAAGAAGTGATCATGACCGGCGACATGATGCTGGAAAAGGTCTACCGCGAAGGCGACAAGCTGGTGGCGGTGCTGGAGAACGAGTACACCGGCGCCAAGGAAGAACGCGTGGTCGACCAGGTGGTGATCGAGAACGGCGTGCGGCCTGATGAACAGCTGTACTACGCGCTGAAAGAGGGCTCGCGCAACAAGGGCCAGATCGATGTGGAGGCGCTGTTTGCCATCAAGCCACAGCCGATCCTCAGCCAGCCGGGCGAAGGTTACCTGCTGTACCGCATCGGCGACTGCGTGGCCCAGCGCAACGTGCATGCGGCGATCTACGACGCCTTGCGCCTGTGCAAGGATTTCTGATCGATCCAAATTTTCGCCACAGGGCATGGTCCCTGTGGGAGCGGGTTCACCCGCGAATGCGTCAGCACAAGCAACAGCGTTGTCTGATCGGACGCATTCGCGGGTAAACCCGCTCCCACAGGGGCCAATCCCAGCTTCAGAGTGGCGCAAGAATCCAGCTGTTGTGGGAGCCTCCCATGTTGAACACCCTTCTACCCATCCTGCTGTTCGCTGCCCTTGGCCTGGCGGTGCTCGGCGCCCTGCGCCGGGTGCGCATGTGGCGGCGTGGCCGGGCCTCCAAGGTCGACCTGATCGGCGGCCTGCTGGCCATGCCGCGCCGTTACCTGGTGGACCTGCACCACGTCGTCGAGCGCGACAAGTACATGTCCAAGACCCACGTGGCCACTGCTGGCGGCTTCGTGCTGTCGGCCGCGCTGGCGATCCTGGTGCATGGCTTTGGCCTGCAGAGCAAAATCCTCGGCTACGCGCTGCTGGTGGCCACGGTGATCATGTTCACTGGCGCCATCTTTGTCTTCAAGCGCCGCCTCAACCCGCCTGCGCGCCTGTCCAAAGGCCCGTGGATGCGCTTGCCGAAGAGCCTGCTGGTGTTTGCCGCAAGCTTCTTCATTGCCACCCTGCCGGTCGCCGGCATCCTGCCTGCCAACACGGGTGGCTGGGTGATGGTCGCAGTGCTCGGCCTGGGCGTGCTGTGGGGCGTGTCGGAGCTGTTCTTCGGCATGACCTGGGGCGGCCCGATGAAGCACGCCTTCGCCGGTGCGCTGCACCTGGCCTGGCACCGCCGCGCCGAGCGCTTTGGCGGCGGACGCTCCACCGGCCTCAAGCCGCTGGACCTGGAAGACCCCAACGCGCCGCTGGGCGTGGAAAAACCGGCTGACTTCACCTGGAACCAGCTGCTGGGCTTCGATGCCTGCGTGCAGTGCGGTAAATGTGAAGCCATGTGCCCGGCTTTTGCTGCTGGCCAGCCGCTGAACCCGAAAAAGCTCATCCAGGACATGGTCATCGGCCTGGCCGGTGGCACGGACGCCAAGTTCGCCGGTAGCCCTTACCCCGGCAAGCCGATCGGTGAGCACGGCGGCCATCCGCACCAGCCTATCGTCAATGGCCTGGTCGACGCTGAAACGCTGTGGTCGTGCACCACCTGCCGTGCCTGCGTCGAGGAATGCCCGATGATGATCGAGCACGTCGATGCCATCGTCGACATGCGCCGCCACCTCACCCTGGAAAAGGGCGCCACCCCGAACAAGGGCGCCGAGGTGCTGGACAACCTGATCGCCACCGACAATCCCGGCGGCTTCGTCCCAGGCGGTCGCATGAACTGGGCTGCCGACCTCAACCTGAAACTGCTGTCGGAGGTGAAAACCACCGAAGTGCTGTTCTGGGTTGGCGACGGTGCCTTCGACATGCGCAACCAGCGCACCCTGCGTTCGTTTGTCAAAGTACTGAAGGCCTCGGGCGTGGACTTTGCCGTGCTCGGGCTGGAAGAACGCGACAGTGGCGACGTGGCCCGCCGCCTGGGCGACGAAGCGACCTTCCAGCAACTGGCCAAACGCAACATCCAGACCTTGGCCAAATACAAGTTCCAGCGCATCGTCACCTGCGACCCGCACAGCTTCCATGTGCTGAAGAACGAGTACGGCGCATTGGGCGGCGAGTACCAGGTGCAGCACCACAGTACCTACATGGCCGAACTGATCGCGGCCAACAAGCTCAACCTGGCCCAGCACAAGGGCGGCAGCGTCACCTACCACGACCCGTGCTATCTGGGCCGCTACAACGGTGAGTACGAAGCGCCGCGTGAAGTGCTCAAGGCGCTGGGTATCGAAGTGCGCGAGATGCAGCGCTCGGGCTTCCGTTCCCGTTGCTGCGGCGGTGGCGGCGGTGCACCGATCACCGACATCCCGGGCAAGCAGCGTATCCCCGACATGCGCATGGACGACATTCGCGAAACCGAGGCCGAGTTGGTGGCCGTGGGTTGCCCACAGTGCACCGCCATGCTCGAAGGCGTGGTCGAGCCGCGCCCACAGATCAAGGACCTGGCGGAGCTGGTGGCCGACGTGCTGATCGAAGAGGACGCGCCGTCTGCCGCAAAGCCGCAAACGGCCAAACGTGAACCTGCGGAGGTGCACTGATGAGCGACATTATCCGCCGCGACCCACGCGCCGAGTGGATCGCCCGTAACCGCCTGCACCCGCTGCACGCGGCCATGCAGACGCAACAAACCAGCTGGATGGGGCCCAATGGCCTCATCCGCAAGAACCCCCATGCGATTGCCGCAGGCTTCATCGGCCCGGCCGGCATCAAGCGCATCGACCGCAGCGGCGCCCAGCAGGGTACCGGTGTGGGCGGGCGGCGCACGGCGGCGGCAGAGGTCAAGCTGCCGCTGCACCAGGTACCGGCGCCGGCGTTCTACATCGCGGTGGTGCCGGACATGGTCGGTGGCCGCCTGAGCAGCCACGACCGCGACCTGCTCGGCCTGGCCCACAGCCTGGCCGGCAGTGACGGCGCAGTGCTGGCGGTGGTCTTTAACGAGCACAAGGAAAGCAACTTTTCCACCGCTGGCGTCGACCGCCTGCTGGTCGTCGAGGGCGAGGCCTTCGAGGGTTATGCACCGGAGCAACTGGTGCAGGGCCTGCGGGCTGTGGATAACCAGTTCACCCCGCGCCACTGGCTGCTGCCTGACAGCCGCACCGGTGGCGGCGAACTGGGCCGACGCCTGGGCGCGGCGCTGGGCGAGCGCCCGGCCACGCGCGTATGGCAGGTCAAGGACGGCCAGTGCATCGGCCGCGCCGGTGCTGGCCAGCAAGACCTGCAACGTGCGGTGCCACGGCTGATACTGGCGGCGGCGGAGTGCGCCGAGCCGGTCAGCGAAACCCGTCACGAAGCCTTGCCGGTGGAGTTGTCCACAAGCGTGGCGCGCAGCCTGTCGCGCATCGAAGACCTGGGCTCGGTGGCCGTGGACCCGGCCACCATTGCCATGGCCGAGGCCGAGTTCATCATCTCGGGCGGCAACGGGGTCAAGGACTGGGACCTGTACCACCAGGCCACCGCAGCCCTTGGCGCCACCGAAGGCGCCTCGCGGGTGGCGGTGGACGACGGCTTCATGCCGCGCAACCGCCAGGTGGGTGCTACCGGCACCTGGGTTACCGCGCGCGTGTACGTGGCTGTGGGTATCTCGGGTGCCATCCAGCACCTTCAGGGCATCGGCGCCTGCGACAAGGTGGTGGCGATCAACATGGACCCGGGTTGCGACATGATCAAACGGGCGGACCTGTCGGTGATTGGCGACAGTTCGGCGATTCTCAAGGCATTGATCGAGGCTGTGGACAACTACCGCAGCGGCGGCCAGCGCGACGCGGCATAAGGGCACGACCATGAGTACGAAAGTGATCAGCCTGGTTTCCATCGGTGCCCACCCAAGCTCCGGGCGCGCCCGGCGCGCCGAGCAGGATGCCCGCGCCGTGGAACTGGGGTTGCAGCTGGCTGGGGATAACTTGCAGGTGGTACATGCTGGCAATCCACAGGAGGAGGCTTTGCGCGCTTACCTGGGCATGGGCCTGGACCATCTTGACGTGCTGGAGCAGCCGGCCGGTGCCGATGTGCTGGGCGTGCTGGGGGATTACCTGCGCGACGCCGGAGCACAGCTGGTGCTGACCGGTAGCCAGGCCGAGACGGGTGAAGGGTCGGGCATGTTGCCATTTCTGCTGGCCGAAAAGCTTGGCTGGCCGTTGATCGTGGGGTTGGCCGAGGTGGAGTCGATCGAGAACGGCACCGCTCAGGTATTGCAGGCCTTGCCGCGGGGCCAGCGGCGCCGGCTGAAAGTGCGCCTGCCGTTGCTGGCGACTGTGGATAACGCTGCGCCCAAGCCGCGCCAGAGCGCATTCGGGCCGGCGCGACGTGGTGTGCTGGCGGCGCGTAATGTGGCCATTGTCGAAGATGGGTTGCTGGCCGATGCCGAGCTGCAACCGGCCCGCCCTCGGCCCAAGCGCCTGAAGGTGATCAAGGCCAAGAGCGGTGCAGACCGCATGAAAGCAGCAACAGCCAAGGCCAGTGGTGGCGGTGGCAAGGTGCTGAAGGACGTTTCGCCACAGGAAGGTGCTGAGGCCATCCTCAAGCTGCTGGTGGAAGAAGGCGTGCTGCGCTAAGACCTTTACTGGCCTCATCGCCGGCAAGCCAGCTGCCACAGGATCAACACTGCCTACGGGTTCAGTGAAATACCTGTGGGAGCTGGTTTGCCGGCGATTGGCCCTGACAGACTAATGATGTTCCCTGGCTACTTTGAACGCCCACTACCCCAATGCCCCGCCCTTCATCGAACCACTTCACAATGCCATCCTGGCGGCTGTGTATAAGTCACTTCTGGGTAATGCCAAAGTAGTCGCCATTACCCCATCACATCGCTGCATTTCACGAAACTGGCAGCACTATCAGGTACGCCTGTGTTTTGCCCACGGAATCTGTTCGCCAAGGTGTGGATAAAGTGTTGGTGCATGGCTGGGGGCCACATATAACGGGGCTTACAGAGTTTTGATCATAAACTGATCAACTCTGAGCCGGCTCCTCAGACACAGATATGCGTGCCTCCAACGGGTTTTGCCCACAATCGCTGTGAGCGGGTCTGTGGATAATCTGTTCGGCACTGCCTGAAAGCCGCGCAGGTCATGGCGTGTGAGGAGTTGATCAGAAAATGATCAAATAGGGGTGAATGCCTCCTGATCCATGATTATCAAGGCCTTGAGTCGTTTATCCACAGACCAGAGGCTGCATTGCCGCGTTTTGCTCACAAACTCTGTTGGTGTCTCTGTGGACAAGGTGTATGAACATCGCTGTAGCCCAGAAAGCATGAGGCCTTGACGTGATTGGTTGAATAGTGACCAGTTGCTGGCCTGTTATTTTTGCCAGTACGCAAACGCAAATTTCCTCATTACCCTGTCCACACGCTTCGTGACTTGTGGATAACCATGACGACATTCCTGCTAAGCATCGACCGCCAGCACTCTGTACTGGGTAGGGGGCGTCACGAGGCGCGCGCTTTTTCGCCTTACGGTGCCTTGAGCACGGCACTGATACCAGGGCTGGCTTTCTGTGGTCAGCATCCGGATCCGCTGACAGGCTGTTATCCGCTGGGCAATGGTCGCCGCTTCTACAGTCCGAGCCTGAGGCGGTTCATCAGCTCTGACTCGCTAAGCCCGTTCGGCAAGGGAGGTATCCATGCATACGCCTATTGTGGCGGCGATCCCGTGAATCGCCATGACCCGAGCGGGGCGTTCTGGGGCGTCGTGCTCAGAATCGTTGGCGTGGCGTCCAGCGGTGCTACGTTGTTCGGCTCGTTGGCACGTACTGCCAAGAATGTAGTGGGGCGCAGGGCCGCTTTCTGGGCCAACAATAACCCTCCGGGGGGAGGCGGGCTTGTGCCCTCCGTGCGCCATCAGGAGCTGCCTCATGCATCCAGGGTCTCGAATCAGCAGTTTTTCATAACCGGGAGCGCTGGGGTAGCTGGGCAGTTGGCTGCTGCGATCTCTGGTGTGACGCCTGCCTTCCAGACAGCAACAGATGTATTGGGCGTGGTGAATTCAGTTACCAACCTGAGCGGCGGTTCGATAGGTAACTTTGCTGCAGCACGTGAGGTAGGGAGTTACTTATGGGCAAACCCACGTGAAATTCCCGTGGTCGCTCTGGAGACTTTCATGGATGTGACGATGGTGGACGAGGTGTTCGCTAACGTGGGCCGGGGGTTTACAGCAGTAGCGGAAAGGATAAGGTCAGCGCGCCCGACCCCGCACGACGTCACCGTGTAGCGTCAGGCGCGGGTGTCCAAACGTCGGCCGACGCGCTCCAACTCGCCAGGCAAGTGGAGCGCGGCAGCCTAACGCTAAATACTCACTGCGCCTTCACCTCTTTCAGGTATGGAGCAGGCTCTGCACCCAAGTTGGCCAATACACGGTCGCTGTACCAGTCAATGAAGTTCACCACACCAAACTCGTAAGTCTTCGAGTAAGGCCCCGGCTGGTACGCCGTGGAGTTGATGCCACGCTGGTTTTCTTCCGCCAGGCGGCGGTCCTGGTCGTTGGTGGCGTCCCACACCTTGCGCATGCGCTCTGGGTCGTAGTCCACAGCTTCCACGGCGTCCTTGTGCACCAGCCACTTGGTGGTGACCATGGTTTCCTGGGCGCTGATCGGCCACACGGTGAACACGATCATGTGGTCGCCCATGCAGTGGTTCCACGAGTGCGGCAGGTGGAGGATGCGCATCGAGCCCAGGTCCGGGTTCTTGATGCGGCCCATCAGCTTCTGGCAGGCCTGCTTGCCGTCCATGGTCATCGATACCGTGCCTTTGAGCAGCGGCATGCGCACGATACGGTTACGCAGGCCGTGGCTCTTGTGCAGGTACGGGATCTTTTCGGCTTCCCAGGCGGCGGCCGAGGCGGCCACGTGGTCCTTGAATTCCTGGCTGGCGCGCGGGTCGTTGGTGTCGTCCCACTCCAGCAGGGTTTGCAGCAGCTCCGGGTGCGAACCGCTGCAGTGGTAGCACTCGCGGTTGTTCTCCAGCACCAGCTTCCAGTTGGCCTTTTCCATCAAGGTGGTGTGCACCGCCACCTTGGTGTTCTCCATGTCGTACGGTTCCATGTAGTGTTCCAGGGTAGCCAGGAACTCGTCGATGGCAGGCGGGTTTTCTGCCAGGCTGATGAAGATATAGCCACCGGCCACCTTCACATGCACCGGCTTCAGGCCGTACTCCTTCATGTCGAAGTCGGCGCCCATTTCGGTGCCGGCGAACAGCAGGCGGCCGTCCAGTTCGTAGGTCCACTGGTGGTAATGGCAGACCAGCTTGGCCACCTTGCCTTTGTCGCTGACGCACAAACGCGAACCACGGTGGCGGCAGACGTTATGGAAGGCGTGCACCTTGCCTTCGGCACCACGCACCACCAGGATCGGGTTTTTGCCGATCTGCAAAGTGATGTAGTTACCTTTCGCCGGAATTTCGCAAGTCATGCCAGCGATCAACCATTCTTTCTGGAAGATCTCCTGCATGTCGATCTGGAACAGACGCTCGTCGGTGTAGAAAGGCTGGGGCAGCGAGTAGGTGCGCTCGCGGGTCTGCAGCATCTCGGCGGTAGCCTTGCGTGCAGGTTCAAGTGGATCGCCCAGGCTCAGGGTTGCGGTGACGTCCATCGTGTATTCCTCGGGGCCGTGTGCGGCCGGCAAAAGGTGGCTAATCGTTGTTGTTGCCGCAAGGCGGTTATCAGCGGCTTTTTGTTTAAACAGCAGGCTTGTTTATTTGCCGTGGAGTGTGCGTCCGAAGACGCCGCGAACCGTATCCATGGGCGACATGGCCGAATTGAATTACGACGCGCCAGCCCTTGTAGCGCGGGGCTGGTCGCGATAAGCACGCCGATGTCGCTGGCAGGAATGTACGTCGCTCTCAGCTTGCGCATTATCCAAGCCATAAAAAGCCCGATAGTCGGCTGCTGGAGATGAACATGTCCGATACCTTCCTCAATCCGGTCACCACCCAGACCTGGGCCAACGGCCGCCACATCGTGCGCTGCGTCAAGGTCATCCAGGAGACCTGGGACGTGCGCACTTTCTGCTTCATGGCCGATCAGCCGATCATGTTCTTCTTCAAGCCCGGGCAGTTCGTCACCCTGGAGCTGGAGATCGAAGGCAAGCCGGTGATGCGCTCCTACACCATCTCCAGTTCGCCGTCGGTGCCGTACAGCTTCTCGATCACCGTCAAGCGCGTGCCGGGCGGCCTGGTGTCAAACTTCCTGCACGACACCATGCACGAAGGCGCCGAGCTGCCGGTGCATGGCCCGGTGGGGCTGTTCAACGCCATCGATTTCCCGGCGGGCAAGGCGCTGTACCTGTCGGGCGGTGTGGGCATTACCCCGGTGATGTCGATGGCGCGCTGGTTCTACGACACCAACGCCAATGTCGACATGGTGTTCGTGCACAGCGCCCGTTCGCCGAAAGACATCATCTACCACCGCGAGCTGGAACAGATGGCTTCGCGCATCCCCAACTTCAGCCTGCATATCATTTGCGAAAAGCATGGCCTGGGCGAGCCATGGGCGGGGTACCGCGGTTACCTGAACCAGCGGCTGATGGAGCTGATTGCGCCGGACTACATGGAGCGCGTGGTGTTCTGCTGCGGCCCGACGCCTTACATGACGGCAGTAAAGCGCATGCTCGAAGCGGTCGGCTTCGACATGAAGAACTACCACGAGGAGTCGTTCGGCGCGACGCCACCAGAGGCCAAGGCAGATGCAGTGGAGCACGCCGAGCAGGCGGCCGATGCACCGGAGCTGGATATTTCCGACCTCAACCTGGTGGAGTTCATCGGCAGCGACAAGAGCATCCGCGTTGCCCCGGGCGAGACCGTGCATGCTGCGGCAGCCAAAGTTGGCCTGATGATCCCGAAAGCTTGCGGCATGGGCATCTGCGGCACCTGCAAGGTGCTCAAACTGGGCGGCGAAGTAGAGATGGAGCACAACGGCGGTATTACCGAAGATGATGAAGCCGAGGGCTACATCCTGTCGTGCTGCAGCGTGCCGAAAGGGGATGTGCGGATCGATTACTGATCCACTGATCCGAGATTGCCTGGGGCTGCTTCGCAGCCCATCGCCGGCAAGCCAGCTCCCACAGGTACTGCACACGCGGTCGATGTGGGAGCTGGCTTGCCGGCGATGGGCCGCAAAGCGGCCCCGACTTTTTCAGGTGCGGAAACGGGCTACCAGACCATTAAGGTCAACCGCCAGGCGCGACAGCTCTGCACTCGCCGCACTGGTCTGATGGGCACCGGTAGCGCTCTGCACCGACAGGTCATTGATGTTCACCAGGTTGCGGTCCACTTCCCGCGCCACCTGCGCCTGCTCTTCCGCCGCGCTGGCGATTACCAGGTTACGTTCGTTGATTTGCGCGACCGCACCGGCAATGGTGTCCAGCGCCATGCCGGCCCCTTTGGCGATGTTCAGCGTCGACTCGGCGCGCTCGGTGCTGGTGCGCATCGATTCCACCGCCTCTTCCGTACCGCCTTGAATGCTGCCGATCATCCGCTCGATTTCGCTTGTCGACTGCTGGGTGCGGTGCGCCAGTGCGCGCACCTCATCCGCAACCACGGCAAAACCACGGCCCGCTTCGCCGGCACGCGCCGCCTCGATGGCAGCGTTGAGCGCCAGCAGGTTGGTCTGGTCGGCCAGGCCACGGATCACGTCGAGTACCTTGCCAATGTCGCGCGACTGTTCGGCCAGGTGAGTGATCAGTTTGGCAGTGGCCTGCACATCACCGCTCATGCGCTCGATGGCGCCCACGGTCTCCATCACCAGGTCGCGACCGTCACCGGTGGAGCGGCTGGCTTCACTGGACGCTTCCGAGGTGCTCACGGCGTTGCGCGCCACTTCTTCCACAGCGCTGGTCATTTCGGTGACGGCGGTGGCGGCCTGTTCAATCTCGTTGTTCTGCTGTTGCAGGCCACGGGCACTTTCGTCGGTAACGGCATTCAGCTCTTCGGCGGCTGAGGCCAGCTGGGTGGCAGAGCCTGCGATCTGCTGCAGGGTGTCGCGCAGTTTGTCCTGCATGCGGGCCATGGCGCGCAGCAAACGCGCGGCTTCATCGGTACCCTCGGCGCGGATGACATGGGTCAGGTCACCGTCGGCGACTTGCTCTGCGCACTTGAGCGCCTCATCGATCGGCTTGACGATGCTGCGGGTCAGCAGGAAGGCGCAGGCGAAGGTCAGCACGGTGGCGGCAACCAGCAGGCCGATAACCAAGGCAAAGGCCGCAGCGTATTGGCTGGCGGCTTTCTCGTTAGTGGCGCGGGTCTGGTCGGTGTTGATGCGCACCAGCGTGTCCATGACCTTGTTGATCTGTTCGGAGTTGGCCAACAGGTCGCGGTTGAGCAGGTCGCGCAGTTCGTCGACGCGGTCGGCCTGGCTCAGGCTGCGCATGCGCGATTCCAGTTGGCGGTACTGTTCAAGCAACTGGCCGTACTGGTCGAACGCGGCCTGTTCGTCGGCGGCGCCGATCATTGGCAAGTAGGCCTGGCGTGCGCGGTCGATCTGGCTGTTGCGCTGGGCCAGCAGGTTGAGGGTATCGCTTTGGATTGCAGGCTCGCGGTTGGTCAGCAGGCGGTAGGAGAGGGTGCGCATGCGCAGGTTAAGCGCGGTGATTTCGTCGAGGATCTTGATGCTGGGCACACTGACTTGCTCGATGGCCACGCCCGCCTGACGGATGTTGCCCATCTGCACCAGCGAGAAGACACCGAGGCCAAGCATCAGCAGGCCGATAAGCGCAAAGCCGAGCAGCGCGCGCGGGGCGATATTCATGTTACGTAGAGACATGGAGAGGAGGATCCAGGCAAGGGATAAAGAGTGCGCAAAGTGCGACAAAACATGACTTGCCGGGCTATCGGTCGTGACTGGCCAGTCTTGAGTGCAACCCGCAAAAATTGTGAGGTAGCTAACCTTTTCCTGACCGGCGGTTGACCCAGGTCGGAACAAGGGGGTGATTACCCTGTCAATCTGCGGGCCAGACACCTTGTGAATCCGATTTTTAATGGCGATGGGCCGCGCTTTTCTTTATCGTGTGCGCCCCTCGCAACAACCTGAGATAGACCCATGCTGGAAGCTTCCCTGAATCAAATCGAGCAACTGGTCAGCGACCTGATGCAGAAAAACGCTCAACTCACCGAGCAGAACACCACCCTGGGCACGCAACTGGCCCAGGCCAAGGAAGAGAACGAAACCCTGCAGCTGTCGCTGATGGAGCAGGAAGAGAAGAACGGCAGCACCGCCGCTCGCCTGCAGGCCCTGGTTGATCGCGCCAGCGCTGGCGTTGTTGGCGCATGAGATTGCATGAGCAGCCGGTCAATGTCGTGTCGATTCTCGGCATCGACTATTCGATCAAGGCGCCCGAAGGCCAGGAAGAAACCCTGGCCCAGGCGGTGCGGATGCTCAACACCGCCCTGAACGAAACCAAGCGTCAGTACCCGACCCTGATCGGTGACAAATTGCTGGTGCTGGCTGCCCTTAACCTGTGCTCCAAACAGGTTGAACTGCAGAAAGAACACCAGCAGACCCTTGCGCGTACCCAGGCGCAGATCGACGCCACGGTGGACGCCATCGTGCGGACTATTGCAGAGTCCTGATCGATAGCTGAAAGGCCCAAGGCCGCTCCTCCATGGGTTATGCCTTCCCCTGTAGGAGCAGCCTTGTGCTGCGAATGGGCTGCGCAGCAGCCCCAAAGCCCCAAAGCCCAACTCATTGTTCCAGGTCACTGGATTAACTGGATACGCAAGTGTATACACTTCTCGCAAAACAATAATGTGCGGGGGAGTAGGGGCATGCGTATCTGGCGTAAAAGCATCCAGTGGCAGTTGATCACCAGCATGGGCGCCGCCCTGCTGGCCAGCATCCTGGTGGTGGTCATCATCTTCACCGTGGCGCTCAACCGCCTCACCGACCGCTACCTGGTCGACACTGCCCTGCCCGCCAGTGTCGAGGCGATCCGCAACGACATCGAACGCATGCTCGGCCAGCCACTGGTGGCTGCGGCGGACATTGCCGGCAACACCCTGCTGCGCGACTGGCTGGCGGCCGGCGAAGACCCCGCCCAGGCTGCGGCATTCATCGAATACCTGGGCGCCGCCAAACAGCGTAACCGGGCCTTCACCACCTTGTTTGCCTCGACCGAAACCGGCCACTACTACAACGAGAATGGCCTGGACCGCACCCTCAGCCGCAGCAACCCCAAGGACAAATGGTTCTACGGCTACATCGACAGCGGCGCCGAACGGTTTATCAATATCGACATTGACGGTGCCACTGGCGAGCTGGCGCTGTTTATCGACTATCGCGTGGAAAAGGCTGGCAAGCTGGTGGGCGTGGCCGGCATGGGCCTGCGCATGACCGAGCTGTCGCAGCTGATTCACGACTTCAGCTTTGGCGAGCATGGCAAGGTCTTCCTGGTACGTAACGACGGCCTGATCCAGGTGCACCCGGACGCTGCTTTCAGCGGCAAGCGCCAGCTCGCCGAGCAGCTCGGCACGGACGCTGCCAAGGCCGTGATGACCGGCGGCGAAGGCCTGCGCAACAGCCGTTTCAGCCGTGACGGCGAGCGCTACCTGGCGCTGGGCCTGCCCCTGCGTGACCTCAACTGGACGCTGGTGGCCGAGGTGCCGGAGTCGGAAATCTACGCACAAATGCATCAGGCGGTATGGCTGACCAGCCTGATCGGTGGCGCCGTGGCGCTTGTGTCGCTGCTGCTGGTGGTGCTGCTGGCGCGGGGCCTGGTGCGCCCTGTGCGCCGCGTTACCGCTGCGCTGGTGCAGATTGGCAGTGGCGCAGGCGACCTTAGCCACCGCCTGGATGATTCGCGCCAGGACGAACTGGGTGACCTGGCCCGGGGCTTCAACCGCTTTCTCGACAGCCAGCGCAGCCTGATTGGCGAGGTGTTGCAGACTTCCGAACGGCTGCATCGGGCGGTTGAGCAGGTGACCCAGGTGGTGGAAAACACGGCCGAGCGCTCCGGGCGACAGCAGGAAATGACCGAAATGGTTGCCACTGCCGTACATGAAATGGGCCTGACCGTGCAGGACATTGCCCGCAATGCCGGTGATGCAGCGCAGGCCTCGCAGTCGGCACGGGATGAGGCCTTGCAGGCGCGCGAGGTGGTACGGCGTTCAATTCAGGGCATCGAGGGCATGTCGGGCGACATCGGCAAGGCAGCCGATGCAGTCAGCCAGTTGGCCAACGAAGTCGCCTCTATCGATGAAGTGCTGGCGGTTATCCGCAGTATTTCCGAGCAAACCAATTTGCTGGCGCTGAACGCCGCTATCGAGGCTGCGCGGGCAGGGGAAATGGGCCGCGGATTTGCTGTGGTGGCCGACGAAGTGCGCACGCTGGCGCGGCGCACGCAGCTATCCACCGACGAAGTGCAACAGATGATCCAGCGCCTGAAGCAGGGCGCGGGTTCGGCGGTGAGCTCGATGCAGGCGGGGCAGCAGGCGACCGGCAGTGGGGTGGAATCGAGCCAGCGTACCGGGGCGTCGCTGGGGGCGATTACCGACCAGGTGGAACACATCAGCGACATGAACCATCAGGTGGCCACGGCGACCGAAGAGCAGTCGGCGGTGACTGAGGAAATCAACCGCACGGTGCAGGGCATTTCCGACCTGGCGCGGGAGACGGCGGCAGAGGTGCAGGGCTGCCGTGAGGAGTGCCAGGCGTTGCGTGGCTTGGCTGATGACCTGGCTCGGCAGATGGGCGGGTTCAGGCTTTAGATCGGTGTGGGCTTCATCGCCGGCAAGCCAGCTCCTACAGGATCACCACAGGCCTGAGCCTTGTGTGGTCCATGTGGGAGCTGGCTTGCCGGCGATTGGGGCCTGTCAGGCGGTGATGATGCTGCGGATATCCGCCGCCAGCTCGCGCACCCGCTCTTCCTCGGTATCCCAGGAACACATGAACCGCGCCCCGCCGCTGCCGATAAAGGTATAGAACCGCCAGCCCTTGGCGCGCAGCGCTTCAATCGCGTGCTCCGGCATTTGCAGGAACACCCCGTTGGCCTCCACCGGGAACATCAGTTCCACCCCCGGCAAGTCACTCACCAGCAACGCCAGCAGCTGCGCGCAATGGTTGGCGTGGTTGCCATGGCGCAACCACGCGCCATCTTCCAGCAGGCCCACCCACGGCGCGGACAGGAAGCGCATTTTCGACGCCAGTTGCCCGGCCTGCTTGCAGCGGTAGTCGAAGTCCTCGGCCAGTTGGCGATTGAAGAACAGGATCGCCTCGCCCACCGCCATGCCGTTCTTGGTGCCGCCAAAGCACAGCACATCGACGCCGGCCTTCCAGGTCAGCTCAGCCGGGCTGCAGCCCAGGAACGCGCAGGCATTGGTAAAGCGCGCGCCGTCCATGTGCAGGTTCAGGCCCAGCTCCTTGCAGGTGGCGCTGATGGCCTTGAGCTCATCGGGGCGATACACGGTGCCCACTTCGGTGGCCTGGGTGATGGTCACCACGCGTGGCTTGGGGTAGTGGATGTCCTGGCGCTTCAGTGCCACTTCGCGGATCGACTGCGGGGTCAGCTTGCCGTTGACGCTGGCCGCCGTCAGCAGCTTGGAGCCGTTGGAGAAAAACTCCGGCGCGCCGCATTCGTCGGTTTCGACGTGGGCAGTCTCGGAACAGATCACGCTGTGGTAGCTCTGGCACAGCGAGGCCAGGGCCAGGGAGTTGGCTGCGGTACCGTTGAAGGCGAAAAACACCTCGCAGTCGGTTTCGAACAGGTTGCGGAAGTATTCCGAGGCGCGCTCGGTCCACTGATCGTCGCCATAGGCGCGGTCGTGGCCGTGGTTGGCCTTCTCCATCGCCGCCCAGGCTTCGGGGCAGATACCGGAATAGTTGTCGCTGGCGAATTGTTGGCTCTTATCTGTCATGACACGGTCCTGTGAACGACGCAGAACAGCACTCTAAACCATCGATTCAGCACTTGCCTATACAACCGGTACAGCGATTTCTGTTCATTCTGGGCCGGCCTATTCGCGGGCACGCCCGCTCCCACAATGGTCCTGCACACCCCAATCACTGTGGGAGCGGGCGCGCCCGCGAAGGGGCCAGCATGGGCGGCACAAAGAGAATGTCGTAAACGCGCCATTGCAAGGCGTGCGCAGGCATCTGACCCGCCCCCGCCAGTCATACCATCGCCACAAAGGGCCACAGTGCCCCACGACAAAAAACGATCGCTGCCGGGAGATACACGATGTTCAGCAAGCAAGACCAGATCCAGGGTTACGACGACGCACTGCTGGCGGCGATGAATGCCGAAGAACAGCGCCAGGAAGATCACATCGAGCTGATCGCCTCGGAGAACTACACCAGCCAGCGCGTCATGCAGGCCCAAGGCAGCGGCCTCACCAACAAATACGCCGAAGGCTACCCGGGCAAGCGCTACTACGGTGGCTGCGAACACGTGGACAAAGTAGAGGCCCTGGCCATCGAGCGCGCCAAGCAGCTGTTCGGTGCCGACTACGCCAACGTCCAGCCGCACTCCGGCTCGTCGGCCAATGGCGCCGTCTACCTGGCCCTGCTGCAAGCCGGTGACACCATCCTCGGCATGAGCCTGGCCCACGGCGGTCACCTGACCCACGGCGCAAAAGTGTCGTCCTCGGGCAAGCTGTACAACGCCGTGCAGTACGGCATCAACACCGACACCGGCCTGATCGACTACGACGAAGTCGAGCGCCTGGCGGTCGAGCACAAGCCGAAAATGATCGTTGCCGGTTTCTCGGCCTACTCCAAGACCCTCGACTTCCCACGCTTCCGCGCCATTGCCGACAAGGTCGGTGCGCTGCTGTTCGTCGACATGGCCCACGTAGCCGGCCTGGTTGCCGCTGGCCTGTACCCGAACCCGATCCCGTTCGCCGATGTGGTGACCACCACCACCCACAAGACCCTGCGCGGCCCTCGTGGCGGCCTGATCCTGGCCAAGTCGAACGAAGAGATCGAGAAGAAGCTGAACGCCGCTGTATTCCCGGGCGCCCAAGGCGGCCCGCTGATGCACGTGATTGCCGCCAAGGCCGTGTGCTTCAAGGAAGCGCTGGAGCCTGGCTTCAAGGCCTACCAGCAGCAAGTGATCGAAAACGCCCAGGCCATGGCCCAGGTGTTCATCGACCGCGGCTACGACGTGGTGTCCGGTGGCACCGACAACCACCTGTTCCTGGTCAGCCTGATCCGCCAGGGCCTCACCGGCAAAGATGCCGACGCCGCCCTGGGCCGCGCGCACATCACCGTCAACAAGAACGCCGTGCCGAACGACCCGCAGTCGCCGTTCGTCACCTCGGGCCTGCGCATCGGCACCCCGGCCGTCACCACCCGCGGCTTCAAGGTTGCGCAGTGCGTGGCCCTGGCCGGCTGGATCTGCGACATCCTCGACAACCTCGGTGACGCAGACGTCGAAGCCGATGTGGCGAAGAACGTCGCGGCGCTGTGCGCAGACTTCCCTGTTTACCGCTGAGTGGAGTAAACGACCATGCAACGCTACTCGGGCTTCGGCCTCTTCAAACACTCCCTCAGCCACCACGAAAACTGGCAGCGCATGTGGCGCACGCCAACCCCTAAAAAGGTTTACGACGTGGTTATCGTCGGCGGTGGCGGCCATGGCCTGGCCACGGCCTACTACCTGGCCAAAGAGCACGGCATCACCAACGTTGCCGTGATCGAGAAAGGTTACCTGGGCGGCGGCAACACCGCCCGTAACACCACCATTGTGCGTTCCAACTACCTGTGGGACGAGTCGGCGCAGCTGTACGAGCACGCCATGAAGCTGTGGGAAGGCCTGTCCCAGGACATCAACTACAACGTCATGTTCTCCCAGCGCGGCGTGTACAACCTGTGCCACACCCTGCAGGACATTCGTGACTCCGAGCGCCGCGTCAGCGCCAACCGCCTCAACGGTGTCGATGGCGAGCTGCTGAACACCGCCCAGGTCGCGGCCGAAATCCCGTACCTGGACTGCTCGAAGAACACCCGTTACCCGATCCTTGGCGCAACCGTTCAGCGCCGTGGTGGCGTGGCCCGCCACGACGCCGTGGCCTGGGGCTATGCCCGCGCTGCCGACGCCCTGGGCGTGGACCTGATCCAGCAGACCGAAGTGATCGGCTTCCGCAAGGAAAACGGCGCGGTCATCGGCGTGGAAACCAACAAAGGCTTCATCGGCGCCAAACGCGTCGGCGTGGTCACTGCCGGTAACTCCGGGCACATGGCCAAGCTGGCCGGTTTCCGCCTGCCGCTGGAATCGCACCCGCTGCAAGCGCTGGTATCCGAGCCGATCAAGCCGATCATCGACAGCGTGATCATGTCCAACGCCGTGCACGGCTACATCAGCCAGTCCGACAAGGGCGACCTGGTAATCGGTGCCGGTATCGACGGCTGGGTCGGCTACGGCCAGCGCGGTTCGTACCCGGTGATCGAGCACACCCTGCAGGCCATCGTGGAGATGTTCCCCAACCTCTCTCGCGTGCGCATGAACCGCCAGTGGGGCGGCATCGTCGACACCTCGCCGGACGCCTGCCCGATCATCACCAAGACCCCGGTCAAGAACATGTTCTTCAACTGCGGTTGGGGCACTGGCGGCTTCAAGGCGACCCCGGGTTCGGGCAACGTCTTCGCCGCGAGCCTGGCCAAGGGCGAAATGCACCCACTGGCCGCGCCGTTCTCCATGGACCGTTTCTACAACGGCGCACTGATCGACGAACACGGCGCCGCCGCCGTCGCCCACTAACCGGAGACACCGTCATGTTGCATATTTTCTGTCCCCACTGCGGCGAGCTGCGCTCCGAAGAAGAGTTCCACGCCTCTGGCCAGGCGCACATCGCCCGCCCGCTGGACCCTGCCGCCTGCTCCGACGAGGAGTGGGGTACCTACATGTTCTACCGTGATAACCCACGCGGTATTCACCATGAACTGTGGGACCACGTTGCCGGTTGCCGCCAGTACTTCAACGTCACCCGCGACACCGTGACCTACGAAATTCTGGAAACCTACAAGATTGGCGAAAAGCCGCAAGTGACCGCCAACGGTAAAGCTGCGAACGCACCGTCGACCGTCAAAGGCCAAGGGGAAAAAGTATGAGCCAGACCTATCGCCTCGCCAGCGGCGGCCGCATCGACCGCAGCAAGGTCCTGAACTTCACTTTCAACGGCAAGACCTACCAGGGTTATGCCGGTGACAGCCTGGCCGCCGCACTGCTGGCCAACGGTGTCGATATCGTCGGCCGCAGCTTCAAGTATTCGCGCCCACGCGGCATCATCGCTGCCGGTACCGAAGAGCCGAACGCCATCCTGCAGATCGGTTCCAGCGAAGCCACCCAGATCCCCAACGTGCGCGCTACTCAACAAGCGCTGTACGCAGGCCTTGTCGCCACCAGCACCAACGGCTGGCCGAACGTCAACAATGACGTGATGGGCATCCTCGGCAAGGTGGGCGGCAGCATGATGCCGCCGGGCTTCTACTACAAAACCTTCATGTACCCGAAATCGTTCTGGATGACGTACGAAAAGTACATCCGTAAAGCGGCAGGCCTTGGCCGTGCACCGCTGCAGAACGACCCGGATAGCTACGACTACATGAACCAGCACTGCGACGTGCTGATCGTCGGCGCCGGCCCTGCTGGCCTGGCCGCTGCACTGGCTGCTGCGCGCAGCGGCGCCCGTGTGATCCTGGCTGACGAGCAGGAAGAGTTTGGCGGCAGCCTGCTCGACAGCCGCGAAACCCTCGACGGCAAGCCTGCCGCCGACTGGGTCAACGCCGTGATCAAAGAGCTGGAAGGCCTGCCGGAAGTGACCCTGCTGCCACGTGCCACGGTCAACGGCTACCACGACCACAACTTCCTGACCATTCACGAGCGCCTCACCGACCACCTCGGCGACCGCGCCCCGATCGGCCAGGTACGCCACCGCGTGCACCGTGTACGCGCCAAGCGCGTGGTACTGGCGCCCGGCGCCCACGAGCGCCCGCTGGTGTACGGCAACAACGACGTACCGGGCAACATGCTGGCTGGTGCTGTGTCCACCTACGTTCGCCGCTACGGCGTGGCACCGGGCCGCAAGCTGGTGCTGTCGACCAACAACGACCACGCCTACCGCGCCGCGCTGGACTGGCACGACGCTGGCCTGCAAGTGGTCGCCATCGCCGACGCCCGCCACAACCCACGTGGCTCGCTGGTTGAAGAAGCGCGTGCCAAAGGCATCCGCATCCTCACCTCCAGCGCCGTGGTCGAGGCCAAAGGCAGCAAGCATGTCACCGGCGCCCGCGTGGCGGCTATTGATGTGCAGGCGCACAAAGTCACCAGCCCAGGCGAAACCCTTGAGTGCGACCTGATCGCAACCTCCGGTGGCTACAGCCCGATCGTGCACCTGGCTTCGCACCTGGGCGGTCGCCCAGTGTGGCGTGACGACATCCTCGGCTTCGTACCGGGCGATGCGCCGCAGAAACGCGAGTGCGTGGGCGGTATCAATGGCGTCTACGCCCTCGGTGACGTGATTGCCGATGGCTTCGAAGGCGGCGTTCGCGCAGCCACCGAGGCGGGGTTCAAGGCCTCTGTCGGCACCCTGCCAAAAACCGTGGCGCGCAAGGAAGAGGCCACCGTGGCACTGTTCCAGGTGCCGCACGACAAAGGCAGCAAGGGGCCGAAGCAGTTCGTCGACCAGCAGAACGACGTGACCGCCGCAGGTATCGAGCTGGCCACCCGTGAAGGCTTCGAGTCGGTCGAGCACGTAAAACGCTACACCGCGCTGGGTTTCGGTACCGATCAGGGCAAACTGGGCAACATCAACGGCCTGGCCATCGCCGCCCGTTCGATCGGCATCACCATCCCGGAAATGGGCACCACCATGTTCCGCCCCAACTACACGCCGGTGACGTTCGGCGCGGTAGCGGGCCGTCACTGTGGCCACCTGTTCGAGCCCGTGCGCTTCACCGCCCTGCATGCCTGGCACGTGAAGAACGGCGCCGAGTTCGAAGACGTTGGCCAGTGGAAGCGCCCTTGGTACTTCCCCAAAGCCGGTGAAGACATCCATGCCGCCGTGGCCCGCGAGTGCAAGGCCGTGCGCGACAGCGTGGGCCTGCTGGACGCCTCGACCCTGGGCAAGATCGACATCCAGGGCCCGGACGCCCGTGAGTTCCTCAACCGCATCTATACCAATGCCTGGACCAAGCTGGACGTGGGCAAGGCCCGCTACGGCCTGATGTGCAAGGAAGACGGCATGGTCTTCGACGACGGCGTAACCGCCTGCGTTGGCGACAACCACTTCATCATGACCACCACCACCGGCGGCGCCGCCCGTGTGCTGCAGTGGATGGAGCTGTACCACCAGACCGAATGGCCGGAGCTGAAGGTGTACTTCACCTCGGTTACCGACCACTGGGCCACCATGACCTTGTCCGGCCCCAACAGCCGCAAGCTGCTCAGCGAGCTGACAGACATCGACATGGACAAGGAAGCCTTCCCGTTCATGACCTGGAAGGAAGGCAACGTCGGCGGCGTGCCGGCCCGTGTGTTCCGTATCTCGTTCACCGGTGAGCTGTCGTACGAAGTCAACGTGCAGGCCAACTACGCCATGGGCGTGCTGGAACAGATCATCGAGGCGGGCAAGAAGTACAACCTGACCCCGTACGGCACTGAGACCATGCACGTACTGCGTGCCGAGAAGGGCTTCATCATCGTGGGCCAGGACACCGACGGTTCGATGAACCCGGACGACCTGAACATGAGCTGGTGCGTGGGCCGCAACAAGCCGTTCTCGTGGATCGGCCTGCGTGGCATGAACCGTGAGGACTGCGTGCGCGAGAACCGCAAGCAGCTGGTAGGCCTGAAGCCGGTCGACCCGACCAAGTGGCTGCCGGAAGGCGCCCAGCTGGTGTTCGACCCCAAACAGCCGATCCCGATGGACATGGTTGGCCACGTTACCTCCAGCTACGCGTCCAACTCCCTGGGCTACTCGTTCGCCATGGGTGTGGTCAAAGGCGGCCTCAAGCGCATGGGCGAGCGTGTCTACTCGCCGCAGGCAGATGGCAGCGTGATCGAGGCGGAAATCGTGTCTTCGGTGTTCTTCGATCCGAAGGGTGAGCGGCAGAACGTTTGACTCCGGGCCCTGTGGGGGCAGGCCAGGCCTATCGCCGGCAAGCCAGCTCCCACAGGATCGATGCAGCTTTGAAGGTGGGTGAAATCCCTGTGGGAGCTGGCTTGCCGGCGATAGGGCCGGTAGCCACCACACAGAAGCTGCGTCGCATCGACGAACAAGAATTCAAGGCAGGTAAGAAATGAGCGCTATCAACGTCTTCCAGCAAAACCCCGGCGCCGAGGCCAAGGCCCAGTCGCCACTGCACCACGCCGACCTGGCCAGCCTGGTTGGCAAAGGCCGCAAGAACGCAGGCGTGACCCTGCGTGAACGCAAGTTCCTTGGCCACCTGACCCTGCGTGGCGACGGCCACAACCCGGAATTCGCCGCCGGCGTGCACAAGGCCCTGGGCCTGGAGCTGCCAGTGGCCCTGACCGTGGTCGCCAACAACGACATGTCGCTGCAATGGGTTGGCCCCGACGAGTGGCTGCTGATCGTGCCCGGTGGCCAGGAACTGGCGGTCGAGCAAAAGCTGCGCGCGGCCCTTGATGGCCAGCACATCCAGGTGGTCAACGTCAGCGGCGGGCAAAGCCTGCTGGAACTGCGCGGCCCGAACGTGCGCGAAGTGCTGATGAAATCCACCAGCTATGATGTTCACCCGAACAACTTCCCGGTGGGCAAGGCCGTGGGCACCGTGTTCGCCAAGTCGCAACTGGTGATCCGCCGTACCGCCGAAGACACTTGGGAGCTGGTGATTCGCCGCAGCTTCGCCGACTACTGGTGGCTGTGGCTGCAGGACGCTTCGGCCGAATACGGCCTGAGCATCGAAGCTTAAGGAGAGCAGAACATGAGTCGGGCACCGGATACCTGGATTCTCACCGCCGACTGCCCGAGCATGCTCGGCACCGTCGACGTGGTGACGCGTTACCTCTTCGAGCAGCGCTGCTACGTGACGGAGCACCACTCCTTCGATGACCGGCAGTCGGGGCGCTTCTTCATTCGCGTCGAATTCCGCCAGCCGGACGATTTCGACGAAACGGGCTTCCGTGCCGGCCTGGCCGAGCGCAGCGAAGCGTTCGGCATGGCCTTCGAGCTGACCGCACCCAATCACCGCCCCAAGGTGGTGATCATGGTGTCCAAGGCTGACCACTGCCTGAATGACCTGCTGTACCGGCAGCGCATTGGCCAACTGGGCATGGACGTGGTAGCGGTGGTTTCCAACCACCCCGATCTCGAGCCCCTGGCGCACTGGCACAAGATTCCTTATTACCACTTCGCCCTTGACCCCAATGACAAGGCGGGGCAAGAGCGCAAGGTGCTGCAGGTGATCGAGGAGACAGGTGCCGAGCTGGTTATCCTCGCCCGTTACATGCAGGTGTTGTCACCCGAGCTGTGCCGGCGCCTGGATGGCTGGGCGATCAACATTCACCACTCGCTGTTGCCAGGGTTCAAAGGTGCCAAGCCTTACCACCAGGCTTACAACAAGGGCGTGAAAATGGTCGGTGCCACCGCGCACTACATCAACAACGACCTGGACGAAGGGCCGATCATTGCCCAGGGCGTCGAGGTGGTGGACCACAGCCACTATCCGGAAGACCTGATTGCCAAGGGGCGGGATATCGAATGCCTGACCCTGGCGCGGGCTGTGGGTTATCACATCGAGCGGCGGGTGTTCCTCAACGCCAACCGCACGGTCGTGCTCTGACATCCTGTACCGGCCTCTTCGCGGGACAAGCCCGCTCCCACAGGTTCATCGCCATGTTCGAAAGAGCGGTGAGCCTGTGGGAGCGGGCTTGCCCGCGAATGGCCTCACAGCTTTGTACCTGCCGCTAAAAGACATCCCCCTGTCGCTTCCAGTCAGCGCACCCCGGCCTATCAGGCCCACAATTCCCTGCATTCCAGTAACACAAGCCGCCCATGGATGGCGGCGCGTTCAACCACCGCTGCATAAATAAAAATCAAGCGAGGTAAGAGCATGTCTGGCAATCGTGGAGTGGTATATCTCGGCGCCGGCAAGGTCGAAGTGCAACACATCGACTACCCGAAAATGCAGGACCCGCGTGGCAAGAAGATCGAGCACGGCGTCATCCTGAAGGTGGTCTCCACCAACATCTGCGGCTCTGACCAGCACATGGTCCGTGGCCGCACCACTGCCCAGGTCGGCCTGGTTCTGGGCCACGAAATCACCGGTGAAATTGTCGAGATCGGGCGTGACGTCGAACGCCTGAAAATCGGTGACCTGGTGTCGGTACCGTTCAACGTTGCCTGCGGCCGCTGCCGCTCCTGCAAAGAGATGCACACCGGCGTCTGCCTCACCGTCAACCCGGCCCGCGCCGGTGGTGCCTACGGCTACGTCGACATGGGCGACTGGACCGGCGGCCAGGCTGAGTACGTGCTGGTGCCATACGCCGACTTCAACCTGCTGAAGCTGCCGGACCGCGACAAGGCCATGGAAAAGATCCGTGACCTGACATGCCTGTCCGACATTCTGCCTACCGGCTACCACGGTGCCGTGACGGCTGGCGTAGGCCCAGGCAGCACCGTTTACGTTGCGGGCGCTGGCCCGGTCGGCCTGGCCGCTGCTGCCTCGGCCCGCCTGCTGGGCGCCGCCTGCGTCATCGTCGGCGACCTCAACCCGGCCCGCCTGGCCCACGCCAAGTCGCAAGGCTTTGAAGTGGTCGACCTGTCCAAGGACACCCCGCTGCACGAGCAGATCATCGACATCCTCGGTGAGCCGGAAGTGGACTGCGCCGTCGACGCCGTCGGCTTCGAGGCCCGTGGCCATGGTCACGAAGGCGCCAAGCACGAGGCCCCGGCCACTGTGCTGAACTCGCTGATGCAAGTGACCCGCGTGGCCGGCAACATCGGTATCCCGGGCCTGTACGTAACCGAAGACCCAGGTGCGGTAGATGCCGCTGCCAAGATCGGCGCGCTGAGCATCCGCTTCGGCCTGGGCTGGGCGAAGTCGCACAGCTTCCACACCGGCCAGACCCCGACCATGAAATACAACCGCCAGCTGATGCAGGCGATCATGTGGGACCGTATCAACATTGCTGAAGTGGTGGGGGTGCAGGTGATCAACCTGGATCAGGCGCCAGAAGGGTATGGCGAGTTTGATGCGGGTGTACCGAAGAAGTTTGTGATTGACCCGCACAAGATGTGGGGCGCGGCGTGATTTAATTCACTTGGACAGAAAGCCCCTCTCCAGAGGGGCTTTTTTACGGCTGCATTACCGACTTTAAAGTCTGCCTCGCCCATTGTAGGAGCGGCCTTGTGTCGCGAAAGGGGTGCGAAGCAGCCCCCGACGGTACGAGCACTTGCACCAAGTTCCTGGGGAAGCTTCGCAGTAGATCTGCCCGCGGAACATTAACGCCTGATACGACTAGGTTCTGGAGCTGGGGGCGAAATTTCATTAATGGCAGTTGAATACTTTGGCGAGAAATTGACGGGTTGCGTTAGATCGCTGCGTAAGCGACTGCGAAGGCGCAACGATAATTCACCGAGACGCTTCAGTTCTTCCTTCATGTGCTCAGGGGCGTTGTCGGGATGTATTCTCATATATCTCAAGTCAGCATGGATTATTCTTCTACGCTCTCGAATCTTGGAAAGGCCTTGCTGTATCCGTGGAGGAAAGTTGTCTTCAAAATACTGATAGTTCGGAAGCAGTAGATTCTCCGATTCAGCTTGAGCAAAGGATGGGGGCTGTGCGCCCTGTTGTCGAGCAGGTTGTAGTTCTTGTGGGGTGAGTTCGGGTTGCAGTTGTGCTTGGGCTTGAGCTCTATCACGACTTCTGGTCCGCCCGAATAGGTTGGCGATGCCTTTAATTGGACTCAGCCAACTTTGACCTGATGGATCTAACCGATTGACTGGATCGCCACTACAGTAGGCATATGCATTAATACCACCTGCGTCAAACGGACTTAATCTGTCAGCTGAGTGAAATCGCTGCAGGACGGGATTGTAAATGCGATGACCGTTACCAAGGGCATAGAAACTTGTAAATGCATCTCGGAGCTGGCCATTGAACGCCAAGAGACGTTGCTCTGCGGGTGCATTAATTGCATAACCGTACGGCGTGTAGGCAGAGGAATGAGGTGTGCGGTCAGAATCAGGGTGCTGCTTCATCATCTTGGCCTGCTTGATGTGAATTGTTGTTACCAGTATTAGGATGTCGAACGCATAGCGCTACTGATAGAAATGACAGGTTGGTACCACTGACCTGGGCTGTTTGATAGCCTCGACAACCGGCCCGGAACAAACCGTGAAACCTTAAGTCAAAACCCTCGTTTCCCAGGCCATCCCGGCCCACGAGGTCCCTCCCGATGAAAGCATTCACCCTGGCAACCCTTATGACCCTGGCCGCAAGCCCGGTGTTTGCCTTCAACCTCAGCGATGCTGCCAACGCCGTGTCCGCCATGCAAACTCAGAAGCAGCAGGGCCAAGTACAGGCTCCCGAGGCACAGGCCAATCTGCTGAACACCTTGGGCAGCGAATTGAAGATCACCCCCGAACAGGCCGTGGGCGGAGCTGGGGCGATGTTGGGGCTGGCGCGCAACAACCTGAGCAGCGATGACTACGGCCAACTGACCAAGGCAGTGCCAGGGCTGGACCTGCTGGCCGGTGCGAATGCGTTGGGCGGGTTAAGTGGGTTGGGCGATTTGCTGGGCAAGAACAGCGAAAGCGAGTCGGCCTTGAGCAACGCACTGGGCAACAACGTGGAAAACCGCAGCGACCTGGACAGTGCGTTCAAGGCGCTGGGGATGGATACCGGGATGATCGGGCAGTTTGCGCCACTGATTCTGCAGTATTTGGGGCAGCAGGGGATTGCTGGGTCATTGTTGCAGAACCTGACTAGCCTGTGGACCGCACCGGCATCTACACCAGCCCCTTCGGTGTAAAAAATAGAGGGCACTGAAACGTATTCATAGTCAGCGCTTAGGCGCGAGATCAGTGCCCTTTTCTTTAGTCTCATATTTAAATTGAGCGGGTTTTACGGATCTCCTTTCTGAGTTGATCAAATCGTAGTTTCGTATTTTCAAGAATTCCAAATCTTTCTTCATCTGCTACGTCAATCTCAATTCCATTGGACGCGCGCATTTCGATTTTTTTGCGGAGGTCAGCGAACTCATTTAGCAATGGCTCATTTTTCATGAGCTCTCTTTCGTAATATTTTATAAGTTCTGCCCGGTATCGAAACTGGTCAAGTCTAGTCAGCTCTGCTTCATCTGTATAGTTTATGCGTAAGGGTAGATTACTGAATCGTGTTATTTTTTGATCGCTGTGACCGGCGTGGTCAGAGTGCCCGGTATTACCTCGACCCCAACAGTAGGAGGAGCGGGTCGATCAAAAATCGATATCAGGCGTTTGAACGCTTTCTTTGGAGTTAGCCATATGCTCGCCCCTCGTATATGGCCTGTGGGGTCTTGATAATTGACCGGGTCACCTTCGCAAAAAGCGTAAGCGTTGAGCCCGCCCTGCTCAAACGGGCTGAGGTGGTCCGGAGCATGGAAGCGCATCAGAACAGGACTATAGCTGCGGTAGCCTTGGCCCAACGCATAGGCGCGGGCGGCAAGATCATATCGCTCACCATTAAAGCCAAGCACAGCGTTCTGGTTTGTGTAGTTATTACCCTGCCCATATGGGCAGTACGTAAACACTGCTACTGACACAGGGCTGGCCTCGCAAGACGGTCTGCCTCAGTCTTGATGTTTGCAAGGCCATGCACAACTAGCAGAATTATCAGTACCCGTCTTTGAGGTCAGCCGGCTTCGGAGAAGTCCACCATACGCACTGGGCGGCGGAAACCGGCAGTCAGCGCCGCCAGATACGCCAACCCCAGCGCAAACCAGCACAACCCGATCACCAGCGTCAGCGCCGACAGGCTCGTCCACAGCCACAGTGTCAGCCCCAACCCCACCAGTGGCACCACGCCATAGCTCAGCAGCCCCTTGGCATCCCGCTGGCTGGCATCGTCCATCAGGTGCGTCTTCACCACCGCCAGGTTCACCGCCGAGAACGCCACCAGCGCGCCGAAGCTGATCAGCGAGGCGAGGGTAGCCAGGTCGATCACCAGCGCCAGCAGCGAGAAGGCTGATACCAGCAAGATAGCGAACACTGGCGTACCAAAGCGCGGCGACAGGTAGCCGAAGCTACGGCGTGGCAGCACGTTGTCGCGGCCCATGGTGAACAGGATGCGCGACACCGCCGCCTGCGAGGCCAGCGCCGAACCCAGGCTGCCTGCAACATAAGCGGCGGTGAAGAAGTTGGTAAGGAACTGCCCGCCAGCCTTGAACATCACTTCGTTGGCCGCCGCATCGGCATTGGCGAAGCTGCTGCCCGGCAGCACCAGTTGGCTGACGTAGGCCAGCAGGGTGAACAGCAAGCCGGCAAACAGGGTGGTGAGGATGATCGCCCGTGGCACGTCGCGGCGTGCGTCGCGGCATTCTTCGGCCAGGGTCGATACGGCGTCGAAGCCGAGGAACGACAGGCACAGCACCGCCGCGCCAGCCATCAGGTGGCCGAAGCCCGGTTTGCTGCCATCACCGATTAGCGGCGACAGCAGGTCGAGCGGCTGGCCGGCGAGTGTCTGGCAGGACAGCGCGACAAACACGCCGATAAATACGATCTGCGCGCCGACGATCAGGTTGCTGGTCTTGGCCACCGAGTTGATGCCGACCACGTTCAGCACTGTCACCAGGGCGATGCAGGCGAGTACGAAGGCCCAGGCGGGCACTGCCGGGAACGCGATGTTGAGGAACAGGCCGATCAGCAGGTAGTTGATCATCGGCAGGAACAGGTAGTCGAGCAGCAGCGACCAGCCGGCAAGGAAGCCGATATTGGGGCCGAAGGCCATGTTGGTGTAGGAATACGCCGAGCCCGCCACCGGGAAGCGTTTGACCATGAAGCTGTAGGACGCAGCGGTGAACAGCATGGCCACCAGGGTGACCAGGTAGGCGCCGGCGGTGCGGCCACCGGTGAGTTCGGTGACGATGCCGTAGGTGGTGAAGATGGTCAGCGGGACCATGTAGACCAGGCCGAAGAACACCAGGGCGGGGAGGCCGAGAACACGGCGAAGCTGGGCGGGGGTAGAGCTAGGTTGGTTGGCCATTGATCGATCCAGGCTTTTTGTAATTGTGCTTTGATCGATTTTTATCCACTTAGGTGGGGTGTGACAAAGAAGTAATCCTAATGTTGATTATTAGCCTGGGTTTTAATCGGGATTCTGCTTTGCCTGTTCTGGCCTCTTCGCGGGTAAACCCGCTCCCACAGGTATAGCACTGCCTTTGAGTGCGGCGCCCTCCCTGTGGGAGCGGGTTTACCCGCGAAGAGGCCCGGTCAGACGATAAACATATCAGCCCATTTCGGCCTTGAGCAGCTCGATCCGCTGGTCCTTCGCCGCCCACAGCTGGTTCACCCAGGCCTGTACGGTCTGCCGGAACTCGGGGTCATTCTCGTAATCGCCCGCCCACAATGCCGGGTCCAGCTCCCGCACCTGAATGTCGATAATCACCCGGCTAATGCTGCCATTGAGCAATGCCCAGAACCCCGGTGCCTGGTTGCCGGGGTACACGATGGTCACGTCCAGCAGTGCGTCCAGCTGCTCGCCGAGCGCCGCCAGCACGAATGCCACGCCGCCAGCCTTGGGCTTGAGCAGGTAGCGATACGGTGACTGCTGTTCCTGGCGCTTGGCTTCGGTAAACCGGGTGCCCTCCAGGTAGTTCACCACGGTCACCGGCTGGCGTTTGAACAGCTCGCAGGCCGCCTTGGTGATCTCCAGGTCCTTGCCCTTGAGCTCGGGGTGCTTTTCCAGAAACGCCTTGCTGTAGCGCTTCATGAACGGGTAATCCAGCCCCCACCAGGCAAGGCCCAGCAGCGGAACCCAGATCAATTCCTTCTTGAGGAAGAACTTGAAGAAAGGCGTGCGGCGGTTGAGGCTTTCGATCAACGCCGGGATATCGACCCAGGTCTGGTGGTTGCTTACCGCAAGATAGGAGGTGTCCTTACGCAGGTTCTCTACGCCGCGGATGTCCCACTCTGTAGGAATGCACAGGGCGAAGATGGCCTTGTCGATTTCCGACCAGGTTTCGGCCACCCACATCACTGCCCACGAGGCATAGTCGCGGCCACGGCCCGGCAGCACCAGCTTGAGCAGGGCAAAGACCAGCAGCGGGCAGATCAACACAACAGTATTGAGCAGCAGCAGAGTGGTAGTAAGAATGCCGGTCAGCAGGCGACGCATAAAGAGACTCTTGTTGTGGGAAATAATCGGCTGGCAATGATAAGCAGGGCAGTGGCCTACGCCAAATGTCCAATGCCCTGCGGCGGCAACAAATGTTTCACATTATGTTGATTAGGCTTGGGACAGCGAACCTATCCTGCCAGTGCAGTCTAAGCACTGACCCTTCTCAAGGAAGCCTGCTTGTGAAATCTCTGTTTGCCATGTTGTCACTGTTGGCGCTGCCAGTAATGGCCGCCGAACCTACAATCTACGGCCGGTACGAGAACATCGCCCTGCCTGAGCTGGGCGAAACCCTGAAGGCCAAGATGGACACCGGTGCCTTCACCGCGTCGCTGTCGGCCAAGGACATTGAGCTGTTCAACCGCGATGGCGACGAGTGGGTACGTTTCCGCTTGGCGACCAAGGACTCGGACGGCAAGGTGTACGAGCACAAGGTCTCGCGCATCAGCAAGATCAAGGGCCGTGCCGATGAAGAGGAAGAGGGCGATGCGCCGGAAATTTCCAAGCGCCCGGTGGTGGATCTGGAGCTGTGCCTGGGTGACGTGAAGCGCACCGTGGAAGTGAACCTGGTGGACCGCAGCAGCTTCAACTACCCGCTGCTGGTGGGGTCCAAGGCGCTGCGTGAGTTCAAGGCCGCGGTCAACCCGGCCAAGAAGTTTACCGCTGGCAAGCCCGATTGCTGATTCAGGCTGCCTGCACTGGCCTCTTCGCGGGCACGCCCGCTCCCACAGGTTAACGCTGCTCTCGAAGGCTGGGCAGTATGTGTAGGAGCTGGCTTGCCTGCGATGGGCCGCAAAGCGGCCCCATGATCTCAGCGCTGAAGCAGATATTGCCGGGGCCGCTCTGCGGCCCTTTCGCGACACAAGGCCGCTCCTACACAATAGTGCGTCGCCATCGACATCTGCACAGGCCGCGCATCCATGCCCCATATCCTCATCGTCGAAGACGAAGCCGCCATCGCCGACACCCTGGTCTACGCCCTGCAGGCCGACGGCCACAGCACCGAATGGGTGACCCTGGGCGGCGCTGCCCTCGACCAGCAGCGCCAGCGCCCGGCCGACCTGATCATCCTCGACATCGGCCTGCCTGACATCAGTGGCTTCGAAACCTGCCGCCAATTGCGCCGTTTCAGCGACGTGCCAGTGATGTTCCTCAGCGCCCGTGATGGTGAAATCGACCGGGTGGTGGGCCTGGAAATTGGTGCCGACGACTACGTGGTCAAACCCTTCAGCCCGCGTGAAGTGGCTGCGCGGGTGCGGGCGATCCTCAAACGCATGGGCCCCAGGGCCGACCCGGCTACCGATGCGGCATTGTTCCAGCTCGACACCCTGCGCATGCAGATCACCTATCGCGGTCAGCCACTCACGCTGACCCGCCACGAATTCCGCCTGCTGCAATCCCTGCTGGAGCAGCCGCAGCGGGTGTTCAGCCGAGAACAGCTGCTTGATGCCCTGGGGGTGGCCTCCGATGCCGGGTACGAGCGCACCATCGACAGCCATATCAAAAGCCTGCGCGCCAAGCTGCGCCAGGTCGCGGGTGATGCCGAGCCGATCCAGACCCACCGCGGCCTCGGCTACAGCTACAGCCCGGACCATGCCTGATGCGCCTGGGCATCCGGATCTTCCTGGTGTACTTCCTGTTCGTCGGCCTGGCGGGCTACTTTCTGCTCAACACGGTGCGTGAACAGATTCGCCCGGTGGTACGCCAGTCTTCCGAAGAAACACTGGTCGACACCGCCAACCTGCTGGCCGAGATCCTGCGCGATGACGTCAAGGCCGGCACCTTGAGCCAGAGCCGCCTGCCGCAAGTACTCAAGGCCTACGGCTCGCGCAGCCCGGGCGCGCAGATCTGGGGCCTGGCCAAGAACCAGGTCAGCCACCGCATCTATGTCACTGACGCCAAGGGCATCGTGCTGCTGGACTCCAGCGGTGAGGCGCTGGGCAAGGATTACTCGCAGTGGAATGACGTGCTGCTGACCCTGCGTGGCCAGTACGGCGCCCGCTCCACCCGCAGCGACCCCAATGATGAAAGCACCTCGGTGATGCACGTTGGCGCACCGATCATCGACGACGGCAAGGTCATTGGCGTGGTCACCGTGGCCAAACCCAACAGCTCGCTGCAGCCGTACATCGACCGTTCCGAGCGGCGCCTGCTCACGCTGGGCCTGGGGCTGATCGGCCTGGGCTTGCTGATTGGCGCGGCGCTGTCGTGGTGGCTGGCACGCTCGCTCCGCCGGCTGGCCCGTTATGCCCAGGCGGTCAGCGAGGGTGAGCGGGCTGCGTTGCCGCACTACAAGGGCGGCGAACTGGCGCACCTGGCCCAGGCGGTGGAACGCATGCGCACCCAGCTGGAGGGCAAGGCCTATGTCGAGCGCTATGTGCATACCCTGACGCACGAACTGAAAAGCCCGCTGGCGGCCATTCGTGGGGCTTGCGAGCTGCTGCAGGACGAGGGCATGCCCGCCGACCAGCGCGCGCGCTTTGCCGGCAATATCGAGCGCGAGAGCGAGCGCTTGCAGCAGATGGTCGAGCGCCTGCTCAACCTGGCCAGGGTCGAGCAGATGCAGGCCCTGGAGGATGAACAGCAGGTGGCGCTGGCGGCGCTGGTGGACGAGTTGCTGTTGGCTCATGGGGCGCGGATCGAAGGCGCCGGTTTGCACGTGCGTCAGCGGGTGCCGGCTGGTTTGCGCTTGCTGTGTGATCCGTTCCTGATGCGCCAGGCGCTGGCCAACCTGCTGGATAACGCACTGGATTTCACCCCCGCAGGTGGCGCCCTTCTGTTTGACCTGGAGCGCGACGGCGAGCGGGTGGCATTGAGCCTGTTCAACCAGGGGCAGGCGATACCGGCGTATGCCATCGGGCGGGTCAGCGAGCGCTTCTACTCGCTGCCGCGGCCAGGGAGCGGGCGCAAGAGCACCGGGCTGGGGCTGAATTTTGTGGCCGAGGTAATGCAACTGCATGGCGGGGCGCTGGCGGTGGATAACGTCGATGGCGGGGTGCGGGTGCGATTGTGGCTGCCGGTGCGGCGTATCAGCTGAGATAGCCGGGGCTGCTTTGCAGCCCATCGCCGGCAAGCCAGCTCCCACAGGTACTGCGCAGGTTTCCGGCTTTGTGCTGGACCTGTGGGAGCTGGCTTGCCGGCGATCTGGCCGTTGAAAGTACACACGATCTCCACACAAGCTCCCCAAAGCCTCCACGCAAGGCGCAGACACTTGCGCCCACTGCCACAGGAGGCCCCATGACCAAGACCCTCGGTTACAAACTCGGCATGATCGCCGTGCTCATATTGCTGCTGCTCATCCCGCTGCTGCTGATCAACGGCCTGATCGATGAGCGCCAGGCCCTGCGCGACAATGTGCTGCGCGACATCGCCCAAAGTGCCAGCTTCGACCAACAGCTCAGCGGCCCGCTGCTGGTGGTGCCGTACCGCAAATACCAGCGCCGCTGGATCGAAAAGGACGGCGAGCGCACCCAGGAAACCAGCACCATTGCCGGCCACTTGTACTTCCTGCCGGACACCTTCGCCGCCGACCTGGGCGTGGACACCGAACTGCGTGCCCGCGGCATCTACCAGGCCCGGCTGTTCCACGCCAAGGGGCGTATCAGCGGCCGCTTCAAGCTCCCGGAGCGTTGGGGTATCGACAAGGACTTCGACGACTACCGCTTCGACAAACCCTTCCTGGTGGTGGGCATCAGTGATATCCGCGGCATCGAGAATGGCCTGGAACTGAGCATGGACGAACAGAAGGTGCCGTTCGAGGCCGGCACCCAGCTCGACTGGATGCGCGGTGGCGTGCATGCCAGCCTGCCGGGTTTGGACGGTATGCAGGCACGGGAATTCAGCTACGGCTTCGACCTTGCTTTGCAAGGCACCGGCCAGTTGCACATCGTGCCGGTGGGCCGCACCAGCAGCGTTGACATGCGAGCCAACTGGCCGCATCCGAGCTTTGTCGGCAGCTATCTGCCCAACCGCCGAGACATCGATGCGCAAGGCTTCAGCGCCCACTGGCAGACGTCGTTCTTCGCCACCAACCTTGAAGATGCCCTGCGCCAATGCGCCACTGCCGGCCAGTGCGAAGACTTCAGCGAGCGCAGCTTCGGCGTGAGCTTTGTCGACCCGGTGGACCAGTACCTGAAGAGTGAGCGGGCGATCAAATACGCGTTGCTGTTCATCGCGCTGACCTTTGCCGGCTTCTTCCTGTTCGAAGTGTTGAAAAACCTGAGTGTGCACCCGGTGCAGTACATCCTGGTGGGTGTGGCGCTGGCGTTCTTCTACCTGCTGCTGTTGTCGTTGTCCGAGCACATAGGCTTTGGCCTGGCGTACGGGCTGTCGGCTTCGGCGTGTGTGCTGCTGATCGGCTTCTACCTCAGCCATGTGTTGCGCAGCCTGGCACGAGGGGTGGGGTTTGCGGCGGGGTTGGCGGCGCTGTATGCGCTGCTGTATGGGCTGCTGAGTGCCGAGGACTATGCGCTGCTGATGGGCTCGCTGCTGTGCTTTGGCTTGCTAGGGGTGTTCATGGTGCTGACCCGACGGCTGGACTGGGCGCGGGTGGGGAGGTCGGCATGAGGGAGGACAAAGAAATCGGGCGGTGGTTGGCCTACAGGATCGGGCTGTTGTTTCCTGTGGCAGCCAAGTGAGGAATTCGCAGCACAAGGCTGCTCCTACAAGCGGTGGCATCCCCTGTAGGAGCAGCCTGGGCTGCGAATGTCCCTGTCAGGCTGTCGGTGCTGTGGCGACCATCGACGGCCGCTTGGCCACCTCTGCATACCACGCCGCCAACCCAGGCTGGCGCTCACGCCAGCCAAACTCCGGCTGACGCAGATCCAGGTATCCCAGCGCACAGGCCACGCCAATCGCCGCCAGGTCGAACCCGGACACCAGCTCGGGCAGGTGCTCCTGCTCCAGGTTGGCCAGGCTACGGCGGATCTTGTCGCCTTGCGCCTGCAGCCAGCCGTCCCAGCGTTTGTCTTCTGGGCGCAGGAAGCTTTCATAGCGCGACGATACTGCTGCATCCATGATCGCATCGGCCTGCGACACCAGTGTCAGGCGCCGCCAGCGCGCCGAGCCTTCGCGGGGCAGCAGTGGCAGGCCGACATGTTGCAGGTCGAGGTATTCGCAGATCACCCGGCTGTCATGCAGCACGGTGCCGTCGTCCAGGCGCAGGGCCGGGATCTTGCCGATCGGGTTGTCGTGGTTGAGCTGCGGGTCGCCGCTGACCGGGCTGATGTTGACCGGTTGCAGCGTCACGCGCTCAAGCTGGGCGGTCTCGTGCAGCACCACCATGACCTTGCGCACGAAAGGCGACAATGGCGAGTGGAACAGGGTCATCGTGGCCATGGTTCAGTTGCCCTGCAGGCTGGGTGGCAGGCATACACCGGTGCCGCCGATGCCGCAGTAGCCTTGCGGGTTCTTGGCCAGGTACTGCTGGTGGTAGGCCTCGGCGAAGTACACGGTCGGTGCCTGGTCGATTTCGGTGGTGATTTCACCGAAGCCGGCCTTGTTCAGCTCCGCCTGGAAGGCGTCGCGGCTGGCCTTGGCCTGTTCCAGCTGTTCAGGGCTGGTGCAGTAGATGGCCGAGCGGTACTGAGTGCCGACATCGTTGCCCTGGCGCATGCCCTGGGTCGGGTTGTGCAGTTCCCAGAACATCGCCAGCAGCTCGCGGTAGCTGACCTTGTCCTTGTCGAACACCACCAGCACCACTTCGGTGTGGCCGGTCAGGCCCGAGCAGACTTCTTCATAGGTAGGGTGAGGGGTGAAGCCGCCGGCGTAGCCGACCACGGTGCTGACCACACCTTCACGCTGCCAGAAGCGCCGCTCCGCGCCCCAGAAGCAACCCAGGCCGAAGATGGCGAAGTCGATGGCGCCTTCGAAGAAGGGGCCGAGCAGCGGGGTGCCTTCGAACACGTAGTGGAACTCGGGCAGGCTCATTGGCGTTTCGCGGCCAGGCAGGGCCTGTTCCGCAGTTGGCAGGACGTTTTTGTTCACCAGGATTTCCGAACGCAGGACCATGGCCGTTCCTCTGTGTTTATTCAGTGGGATAGGTGTTGGGGCCATCGCCGGCAAGCCAGCTCCCACAGGCATATCACAGGTCTGGAAATCTGTGCGGTCCCTGTGGGAGCTGGCTTGCCGGCGATAGGGCCCGAATAGGTTCTATAGTGCCCGAGGATTACGCCGCTGTCAGGCCACTGGTCCGCGCGGATAACGCTTCAGCCGCTCGGCCAGCTCGCGCCCCGGAATCGGCCGGTCGAACAGGTAGCCCTGGCCCACGTCGCAGCGGTGCCGGCGCAGGAACGCCAACTGCTCCGGCGTCTCGATACCTTCGGCCACCACCTTCAGCTTGAGGTTATGGGCCATGGCCACCACGGCCGAGGTGATTTCCATGTCGTCCTGGTTATCCGGGATTTCGTTGATGAAGCTGCGGTCGATCTTGAGGATGTCGATCGGAAACTTCTTCAGGTAGCTCAGCGACGAATAGCCGGTGCCGAAGTCGTCCATGGCCAGGGTCAGGCCCAGGGCCTTCAGTTCGTCCAGCTGGCGGTGGGTGTCTTCGCTGGCTTCCAGCAGCAGGCCTTCGGTCAGCTCCAGCTCAAGCAAGTGCGGGGGCAGGGCTTCTTCGTTGAGGATGGTGCTGATGGACGCCACCAGGTCCGGGTCGGAGAACTGCTTGGGCGACAGGTTGATGGCCACGTGCAGGTTGCCCAGCCCGGCCTCGCGCAGTTGCTTGCTCATGCGGCACGACTGGCGTACTACCCACTTGCCGATGGGGATGATCAGGCCGGTTTCTTCTGCCACGCTGATGAACTGGTCCGGGCGGATCATGCCGCGCTCGGGGTGGTTCCAGCGCAGCAATGCCTCCAGCCCCAGCAGGCGGCCGCTGCGCAGGCAGATCTTGGGCTGGTAGAACACCTCCAGCTCGTTCTGGGTCAGGGCGCGGCGCAGGTTGTTCTCGACGAACAGCTTGTAGCTGGCCTCGGCGTTCAGCACCTCGGTAAACACCTGTACCTGATGCTTGCCGTTGGCCTTGGCCTTGTGCAGGGCAAGGCCGGCATTTTTCATCAGGCTGGCGGGGTCGACGCCGTGCAGCGGTGCACAAGCCAGGCCTACCGAGGCGGTGACGTTGATCAGCTGGTTGTCGACGAACATCGGCTTGTCGAGTGTGCTCAGCAACTGCAGCGCAACGCCCTGGCCATCTTCCAGGCTGGTGTCATCGAGCAGCACGGCGAACTCGTTACTGGCAAAGCGCGCCAGGATGCCACCGCTGTGCAGGCTGTTGCGCAGGCGCCGGGCCAGGCTGATCAGCAGCTTGTCGCCGGTCTGGTGGCCGAGGCTGTCGTTGATGCGCTTGAAGTTGTCGATGTCTACCAGCAGCAGGCACATCGCGCTTTCGCCATCGCGGACGAAGCGCTCGTCCAGGCTGCGGATGAACGCCGGGCGGTTGCCCAGGTTGGTCAGGTTGTCGGTGTAGGCCAGGCGCTCGATGCGCTGCTGGGCCAGCTTGGTCTGGGTGACGTCTTCGTAGATGCCGATGTAATGGGTCAGCTCACGGTTGTCGCCGTACACCTTGGAAATCGACAACTGGCCCCAGTAGGGCTCCAGGTTTTTACGCCGGCTCTTGAATTCGCCCTGCCAGCTATTGCCCATGGCCAGGCTGGAGGGCGAGTCGAACAGCAGTTCGCTCAGGTTTTCCAGTGCAGGCAGCTCGCCCAGCTGGCGGCCTTGCACTTCGTCGGTGCTGTACTGGGTGATGGCGGTGAAGCTTGGGTTGACGTATTCCACCCGGCCATCGCGGTTGACCAGCAGGAAGGCGCTGGCGCTTTGCTCCACCGCACGCTGGAACAGGTGCAGTGCGCTGGCCGCCGCGCGCCGGTTGTGGTTGGTGATGACCTGGGCGAACTGGTCGGCCAGCTCGCCGGCAAAGGCGATCTCGTCCGATTGCCAGGCCCGTGGCTGGCCGCTCTGCTCCAGGCACAACACGCCGACCACCTGGCCATCGACGCGGATACTGGCATCGAGCATGGCCTTGTTTTCGGGGCGCAGGCTTTGCGTCAGGGCGCGGGTGCGCGGGTCGTGGCCGGCGTTGTGGGCGTCGATGGCGCGGCTGGCGTGTAGTGCTTCAAGGTAGTCGGGGAAGCGGCTGGCATCGATGGCTTCGGGCTGGCGATGCTCCTGCGCGTCGCGGTACCAGGCGGTGATCGGTTCCAGTCGCTGGTCGTCCAGGTGCCAGATGCTGGCGCTGTCGACCTTGTAAATTTCGCAGGCGCTCTGGGTGATCAGCTGGGCGGCTTCCAGCAGGGAGTTCTCGGCGCTGTAGCGCTGGCGCGCCAGGCGCAGGATCAGGTCCTGCTGGCCGCGTACCCGCTCCAGGTGTTCCAGTTGTTCCTGCTGGGCACGCTGGTTCAGTTGCAGGGCCAGTTGCAGGCGGTTGTTGCGCGACTCCAGGTCGCTGGCGCTCTCGCCTGCGTCGTCGGGCTGGTCGTCGAGCACGCTCAGGTAACCGCGCAACAGCTGGCGGTTGTGCTGCTTGTAGGCTTCACCGGTTTCCAGCAGGCGCAGCGAGGTGGTTGGCGTGTGCAGGGAGTAGCGCACGCGGTAGTAGCCGCGCTGGGCCAGTTGCAGCTGGATCTCGTCGTGCAGCCGGTAGCGGGCCTCGGGCTCCATCAGGCTGGCGTAGGGCGCGTCCACCAGGGCACACAGGTCGGCGGCGTGCAGGCCAAACTGGCGCTCGCAGGCCGGGTCAAGGTAGAGCATGGACCAGGTGGCTTCGTTGAGCCTTTCGAAACGCAGCATACCGAGCCGCGAGGGCACGGGTAACGGCGTGACGACCTCGGCCGCCACACGGCTGGCGGCATCGGGTTGGCTTTTCATCGAAGACTCGCTTGAACAGGGAGCGCGGCCTTGGAGCGGCGGCGGATTCGGCAAGGTTGCATCATGTCCCGAGGGCTGGCAAGCGGCCATGCTTGATGCTGTGGACAGGTTATCGGCTGACGTGGCCGATTCTGTAGTTTGGCTGGAGATTTTGGGGCCGCTTTGCGGCCCATCGCGACACAAGGCCGCTCCCACAGGGAACCGCGATCGCCTTGTAGGAGCGGCCTTGTGTCGCGATGGAGGGCGAAGCCCTCCCGGCTTTCTCCAGGCAAAAAAAGCCCCGCCAATTGGCGGGGTTGAGGTACGAGCGTGGCAGCTCGAAAAGGGTACTGCCCCTCGCAAGGAGGGGCAGCGGGCTGCCTTACAGCAGCATGGTGCGGATATCGCCCAGCACGTCGCCCAGGCGCTTGGTGAAGCGCGCGGCGGCAGCGCCGTTGATAACACGGTGATCGTAGGACAGCGACAGCGGCAGCATCAGCTTCGGCTGGAAGGCCTTGCCATCCCACACTGGCTGCATGGTCGCCTTCGAGACGCCCAGGATAGCCACTTCCGGCGCGTTGACGATCGGCGTGAAGCCGGTGCCGCCAATGTGACCGAGGCTGGAGATGGTGAAGCAGGCACCTTGCATGTCGTCGGCCGACAGCTTTTTGGTACGCGCCTTCTCGGCCAGTGCAGCGGCTTCGGCAGCCAGTTGCAGCAGGCTCTTCTGGTCGACGTTCTTGATCACAGGGACCAGCAGGCCGTCCGGGGTGTCCACGGCGAAGCCGATGTGCACGTACTTCTTGCGGATGATGGCCTTGCCGCTTGGCGCCAGCGAGCTGTTGAAGTCCGGCAGTTCCTTGAGCAGGAAGGCGCAGGCCTTGAGCAGCAGTGGCAGCACGGTCAGCTTCACGCCAGCTTTTTCGGCCACGGCCTTCTGCCCAACGCGGAAGGCTTCCAGCTCGGTGATGTCGGCGGAGTCGAACTGGGTCACGTGCGGCACGTTCAGCCAGCTGCGGTGCAGGTTGGCGGCACCGACCTGCATCAGGCGGGTCAGGGCCACTTCTTCCACTTCACCGAACTTGCTGAAGTCCACCACCGGGATCGGCGGGATGCCAGCGCCACCGGTTGCACCGGCGGCTGCCGGGGCTTCCTTGGCCTTTTGCATCATCGCCTTGACGTAAACCTGCACGTCTTCCTTCAGGATACGGCCGTGCGGGCCGGTGGCAGCCACTGCGCCCAGCTCGACACCGAATTCACGGGCCAGCTGACGAACAGCCGGGCCTGCGTGAACCTTGGCATTGTTGCCAGCAGCCGGTGCGGTAGCCGCCGGTGCAGGGGCAGCAGCAGGGGCAGCAGCGGCAGGCGCGGCGGCCGGAGCAGCCTCAGCCTTGGCTGGCGCCGGTGCAGCAGCAGGTGCCGGTGCAGCAGCCGGTGCAGCGCCCGCGACTTTCAGCTTGAAGATCAGGTCGCCAGTGCCGACTTCGTCTTCCAGCTTGCACAGTACTTCTTCGACCACGCCGGCAGCCGGCGACGGGATTTCCATGGAGGCCTTGTCGGACTCCAGGGTAATCAGCGACTGGTCGGCTTCGACGGTGTCGCCGACCTTGACCAGCACTTCGATGATCTTGGCCTTGCCCGACGAGCCGATGTCCGGCACGTGGATGTCCTGCACGCTGGCAGCAGCCGGGGCTGCGGCAGGAGCAGGGGCGGCTTCGGCGGCAGGCGCTGGAGCAGCAGCCGGGGCAGCGGCCGCGGCCGGAGCCTCAGGCGCCGCAGCAGCGGCACCTTCGACTTCCAGCACCAGCAGCTCGTCGCCTTCTTTCAGGCGGTCGCCCAGCTTGACCTTGAGTTCCTTGACGATACCGGCCTTGGGGGCCGGGATCTCCATGGAGGCCTTGTCGGACTCCAGGGTCAGCAGGCTCTGGTCAGCCTCGATACGGTCACCGACCTTGACGAACAGCTCGATGATTTCACCTTCACCGCTGCCGATGTCAGGTACGCGAATGAGTTCGCTCACTTAAAAATACTCCTCAGCAGTCCAGTGGGTTGCGCTTGTCCGGGTCGATGCCGAACTTGACGATGGCGTCAGCCACAACCTTGGGTTCGATCTCGCCACGGTCAGCCAGGGCTTCCAGGGCAGCCAGTACCACGAAGTGGCGGTCGACTTCAAAGAAGTGACGCAGCTTCTTGCGGCTGTCGCTGCGACCGTAACCGTCGGTACCCAGGACTTTGAACTCTTTGCTCGGCACCCACTGGCGAATCTGCTCGGCGAACAGCTTCATGTAGTCGGTAGAGGCGATGACCGGGCCCTTGCGGCCGGCCAGGCATTCTTCGACGTAAGTCTGCTGTGGCTTCTGGCCAGGCTTCAGGCGGTTGGCGCGCTCTACGGCCAGGCCGTCGCGACGCAGTTCGTTGAAGCTGGTGACGCTCCATACGTCGGCACCGACGTTGAACTCTTCACGCAGGATTTTCGCGGCTTCGCGGACTTCGCGCAGGATGGTGCCGGAGCCCATCAGCTGTACGTGGTGCGCGGCTTCGCGGGTGTCTTCTTCCAGCAGGTACATGCCCTTGATGATGCCTTCCTCGACACCGGCCGGCATGGCTGGCTGCTGGTAGGATTCGTTCATCACGGTGATGTAGTAGAAGATGTCCTGTTGCTCTTCGGTCATCTTCTTCATGCCGTCCTGGATGATCACCGCCAGCTCGTAGCCGTAGGTTGGATCGTAGGTGCGGCAGTTCGGGATGGTACTCGCCATCATGTGGCTGTGACCGTCTTCGTGCTGCAGGCCTTCACCGTTCAGGGTGGTACGGCCGGCGGTACCGCCGATCAGGAAGCCACGGGTGCGGCTGTCGCCAGCGGCCCAGGCCAGGTCGCCAATGCGCTGGAAGCCGAACATCGAGTAGAAGATGTAGAACGGCAGCATCGGCTGGTTGTGGCAGCTGTACGAGGTACCGGCAGCGATGAACGACGACATGGCGCCGGCTTCGTTGATGCCTTCCTCGAGAATCTGGCCCTTCTTGTCTTCGCGGTAGAACATCACCTGGTCTTTATCGACTGGCTCGTAGAGCTGGCCGACGGACGAGTAGATGCCCAGCTGGCGGAACATGCCTTCCATACCGAAGGTACGGGCTTCGTCCGGGATGATCGGCACGATGCGCTGGCCGATTTCCTTGTCCTTGACCAGCTGCGCCAGAATACGCACGAAGGCCATGGTGGTGGAGATTTCGCGGTCGCCCGAGCCGTCCAGGATCGCTTTCAGCGTTTCCAGGGATGGGGTCGGTACGCTGAAGCTCTTGGCGCGGCGCTGTGGTACGAAGCCGCCCAGGGCAGCGCGACGCTCGGCCAGGTACTTGGCTTCGGCAGAACCTTCTTCCGGCTTGAAGAACGGCAGGTTCTCCAGGTCGGCATCCTTGACAGGGATGTCGAAGCGGTCACGGAAGTGACGCAGGCTGTCGACGTCGACCTTCTTGGTGTTGTGCGCGGTGTTCTTGGCTTCGCCAGCACCGGTGCCGTAACCCTTGATGGTCTTGGCCAGGATGACGGTCGGCTGCTCTTTGTGGTTCACAGCCTGGTGGTACGCCGCGTAGACCTTGTACGGGTCGTGGCCGCCACGGTTGAGCTTCCAGATCTCGTCGTCGGACAGGTCTTCGACCATGGCCTTGAGTTCTGGCGTGTTGAAGAAGTTTTCACGAACGTACGCGCCGTCTTTGGCTTTGTAGTTCTGGTACTCGCCGTCGATGACTTCGTCCATGCGGCGCTGCAGGGCACCGTTGGTGTCCTTGGCCAGCAGTGGGTCCCAGAAACGGCCCCAGACCACTTTGTTGACGTTCCAGCCACCGCCACGGAACACGCCTTCGAGTTCCTGGATGATCTTGCCGTTGCCGCGAACCGGGCCGTCGAGGCGCTGCAGGTTGCAGTTGATGACGAAGATCAGGTTGTCCAGCTTCTCGCGGCCGGCCAGGGCGATTGCGCCCAGGGATTCCGGCTCGTCGCACTCGCCGTCGCCCATGAAGCACCAGACCTTCTGCTTGCCGGCCGGGATGAAGCCACGGGCTTCCAGGTACTTCATGAAGCGTGCCTGGTAGATAGCCTGGATCGGGCCCAGACCCATCGATACGGTCGGGAACTGCCAGAAGTCAGGCATCAGCCATGGGTGCGGGTACGAAGACAGGCCGTTGCCGTCCACTTCCTGACGGAAGTTGTTCATCTGGTCTTCGTTGATGCGGCCTTCCATGAAGGCACGGGCGTAGACGCCTGGCGAAGCATGGCCCTGGAAGAAGATCAGGTCGCCGCCGTGTTCTTCGGTCGGCGCCTGGAAGAAGTAGTTGAAGCCGATGTCGTACAGGGTGGCGCTGGAGGCGAAGCTGGAGATGTGTCCGCCCAGGTCCGAGTCTTTCAGGTTGGTGCGCATGACCATGGCCAGGGCGTTCCAACGCACCATCGAGCGAATGCGGCGTTCCATGAACAGGTCGCCAGGCATGCGTGCTTCGTGGGTGACAGGGATGGTGTTGCGGTATGGCGTGGTGATCGCATACGGCAGCTGGGAGCCACTGCGGGTGGCCAGCTCGCCCATACGGGTCATCAGGTAATGAGCGCGGTCTTCGCCTTCTTTGTCGAGGACCGACTCCAGGGCATCCAGCCATTCCTGGGTTTCGATTGGATCGAGGTCTTGCATGGCTTGCTCCAGGGCGGAAAGGCAACCAGAATCGATTGCCTGAAGTTGCGACTGGCCTTATGGGCAGACGTCGTGAATTCTTGGATTACCGGGGTGTCTTCCGGTGCCGTGTAGTTTTACTACATTTGCTTGCGCATTTCATGCTTTTACACGACATGGGTAGTAGTAAAACTACATTTCTGCGACGTTTGGTCGCACCTTGGCTTGTGAGGAAAAACGTTCATGGTGGTTGGCATTGTGACGAGAGCGGGTGCTTCTTGATGTTTATTGCCAAGTTTTCGTTTTTTTCAGCTATTTCCAACTTTTGTACGACAGTCCAACCGTGGTCCGGCTTCCCCTTGGCCGCTTTTTCCCTTCTATTTCACGCCGATCAAGGATAGACCATGCGCCTGCCTTTGCCGTCCGATCTGCCCGCCACCCTCCAGCCATTGCTGGCCCGCAACCGGCAATTCCTCAGTGATGCAGTGGCCGCTCACGCCGACCTCGACCTGAATGCCTGGAGCCCGGTGCACCGGCAACAATTCGACCAGGTTGCCGCCGCCAGCGACTTTGTTCTGGGCCTGGCCCAGCGCGAGCCGGCCATGCTGTTCGAGCTGCTGGCCAGTGGCGAGCTGGAGCGGCGTTATGCGCCGGGTGAGCTGCGTGGGCAAATCGCTGCGGCCGCCCAGGCCGCGCAGAGCGACGACGAGCTGGCGCGCAACCTGCGCCGCGCGCGCAACCGCCAGCAACTGCGCATCATCTGGCGCGACATCACCCGCCAGGCAGAACTTGGCGAAACCTGCCGCGACCTGTCGGACCTGGCCGATGCCGCCATTGACGAAGCCTACCAATGGTTATACCCGCGCCATTGCCAGCAGTTCGGCACGCCCATCGGCAACCGCAGCGGCCAGCCGCAGCACATGGTGGTGCTGGGCATGGGCAAGCTGGGGGCGGTGGAGCTGAACCTGTCGTCGGACATCGACCTGATCTTCGGCTTCCCCGAAGGTGGCGAAACCGAGGGGGTGAAGCGCTCGCTGGAAAACCAGGAGTTCTTCACCCGGCTTGGCCAGCGGCTGATCAAGGCGCTGGACCCGGTGACCGTCGATGGCTTCGTGTTCCGCGTCGACATGCGCCTGCGCCCCTATGGCTCGGCCGGCGCACTGGTGCTCAGCTTCAATGCCCTGGAGCAGTATTACCAGGACCAGGGCCGCGACTGGGAACGCTACGCCATGATCAAGGCGCGGGTGGTGGCGGGCGACCAGGCGGCCGGGGCGCAGTTGCAGGAGGTGCTGCGGCCGTTCGTGTACCGCCGTTACCTGGACTTTTCCGCGATCGAAGCGCTGCGCACCATGAAGCAGCTGATCCAGCAGGAAGTGCGGCGCAAGGGCATGGCCGACAACATCAAGCTGGGTGCCGGTGGCATCCGCGAGGTGGAGTTCATCGCCCAGGCCTTCCAGCTGATCCACGGCGGGCGCGACCTCAGCCTGCAGCAGCGGCCGTTGCTCAAGGTGCTGGCCACCCTCGAGGGCCAGGGTTACCTGCCGCCGGCAGTGGTCGCCGAGCTGCGCGAGGGCTATGAGTTCCTGCGCTATACCGAGCACGCCATCCAGGCCATCGCCGACCGCCAGACGCAAATGCTGCCGGAAGGTGAGACCGACCAGGCGCGGGTGGCCTACATGCTCGGCTTTGCCGACTGGCAGAGCTTCCACGACCAGTTGATGTACTGGCGTGGCCGTATCGACTGGCACTTCCGCCAGGTGATCGCCGACCCGGATGACGAAGACGGTGAGGGCGAACTGGTGGTGGGCGGCGAATGGTCTCCGCTGTGGGAGCAGGCACAGGACGAGGAAGCCGCTGGCCGGCAGCTGGAAGAGGCCGGTTTCAAGCAGCCCGTCGAAGCCCTGCGGCGCCTGGCCGGGTTGCGCTCCAGCCCGCAGTTGCGCTCGATGCAGCGTATCGGCCGTGAACGCCTGGATGCCTTCATCCCGCGGCTGCTGGCCCAGGCGGTGGAACATGACAACCCTGACCTGGTGCTTGAACGTGTGTTGCCGCTGGTCGAGGCGGTGGCGCGGCGTTCTGCCTACCTGGTGCTGCTGACCGAAAACCCGGGTGCCTTGCGCCGTCTGCTGACGTTGTGCGCCGCCAGCCCGTGGATTGCCGAACAAATTGCGCACTACCCGCTGCTGCTCGACGAATTGCTCAACGAAGGCCGCTTGTTCAGCCCGCCACTGGCCCCAGAGCTGGCCAGCGAGTTGCGCGAACGCCTGACGCGCATCCCCGAAGACGACCTGGAGCAGCAGATGGAAGCGCTGCGCCACTTCAAGCTGGCGCACAGCCTGCGTGTGGCAGCTTCGGAAATCAGCGGCAACCTGCCGTTGATGAAGGTCAGCGACTACCTGACCTGGCTGGCCGAAGCCATCCTCGACCAGGTGCTGGCCCTGGCCTGGCGCCAGACCGTGGCCCGCCACGGCCAGCCCAGGCGCAGCGACGGCAGCCTGTGCGACCCAGGGTTCATCATCATTGGTTACGGCAAGGTCGGTGGCCTGGAGCTGGGCCATGGCTCGGACCTGGACCTGGTGTTCATCCACGACGGCGACCCGCACGCAGAAACCGACGGCAGCAAGCCCATCGACAGTGCGCAGTTCTTCACCCGCCTGGGCCAGCGCATCATTCACTTGCTGGCCACCCAGACCAACTCGGGCCAGCTGTATGACGTGGACATGCGCCTGCGCCCGTCCGGTGCTTCCGGGCTGCTGGTCAGTTCGCTGGGTGCATTCGAGCGCTACCAGCAGAACGAAGCGTGGACCTGGGAGCACCAGGCGCTGGTGCGAGCCCGCGTGCTGGTGGGTTGCAAGCAGGTGGGCGCGGCGTTCGAAGGCGTGCGCGCCAAGGTGCTGGGCCAGACACGCGACCTGGAGAAACTGCGCACCGAAGTGAGTGAAATGCGCGCCAAGATGCGCGGCAACCTCGGTACCAAGGCCACGGCTGCCGGTACCGCGGCCAATGCCTTCGAGGCCGGTGTGCCGTTTGATATCAAGCAAGATGCCGGCGGTATCGTCGATATCGAATTTATGGTGCAATACGCCGCTTTGGCCTGGTCTCACGACCATCCGGCCATACTCCGATGGACCGATAACATCCGCATTCTGGAAGAGCTGGAGCAGGCGAACCTGATGCCGGCCAGTGACGCGGTGCTGTTGCGTGAAGTGTACAAGGCGTTCCGCTCGGCCTCGCACCGCCAGGCCCTGCAGAAGCAGGCCGGGGTGATCGACGCGACGCAATTTGCCGATGAACGCCGCGAAGTGCGGCGGATCTGGGGTGAATTGGGTTTGACTTGAGAGTGCTGGGGCCGCTTTGCGGCCCATTCGCAGCACAAGGCTGCTCCTACAGGGGAACGCGATCCCTTGTAGGAGCAGCCTTGTGCTGCGAATGGGCTGCAAAGCAGCCCTGAAGGTTTATGCCTCACCACCGGTGTTACACTGTCCGCCACATAGCCTGAATATAAAGAGGGGAGGCCAGGCTGTACCGCAGCCTGTAGCCTCCCCGAGCGTTTCTGGACTAAGCATGAGAATACTGATCATTGGCCCCAGCTGGGTCGGCGACATGGTGATGGCGCAGACCTTGTTCCAGTGCCTGAAACAGCAGCACCCCGACTGCGTGATCGACGTGCTGGCCCCCGAGTGGAGCCGGCCGATCCTGGAGCGTATGCCCGAGGTACGCCAAGCCTTGAGCTTCCCGCTCGGCCACGGCGCGCTGGAGCTGGCTACGCGTCGGCGTATCGGCAAATCCCTGGCCGGCCAGTACGACCAGGCCATCCTGCTGCCCAATTCGCTCAAGTCGGCCTTGGTGCCGTTCTTCGCTGGCATCCCCAAGCGTACCGGCTGGCGCGGTGAACTGCGCTTCGGCCTGCTGAACGATGTGCGCAAGCTGGACAAGGCCCGCTACCCGCTGATGATCGAGCGCTTCATGGCCTTGGCCTACGCGCCCGGCGCCGAGCTGCCGCAGCCGTACCCGCGCCCCAGCCTGCAGATCGAAGCGCAAAGCCGCGATGCTGCACTGGCCAAGTTCGGCCTGGAGCTGGACCGCCCGGTGCTGGCGCTGTGCCCTGGCGCCGAGTTCGGTGAGGCCAAGCGTTGGCCAGTCGAGCATTACGCTGCGGTGGCCGACGCGATGGTCCGCCAGGGCTGGCAGGTATGGCTGTTCGGCTCGAAGAACGACCACCCGGTCGGTGAGCAGATCCGCGACCGGCTGATCCCGGGTTTGCGTGAAGAATCGTCCAACCTCGCCGGTGAAACCTCGCTGGCCGAGGCCATCGACCTGATGTCCTGTGCCCATGCCGTGGTGTCCAACGACTCCGGTCTGATGCACGTGGCCGCCGCGCTGAACCGCCCGCTGGTGGCGGTGTACGGCTCGACGTCGCCCGGCTTTACCCCGCCGCTGGCCGACCAGGTAGAGGTGGTGCGTACCGGTATCGAGTGCAGCCCATGCTTCGACCGTACCTGCCGTTTCGGCCACTACAACTGCCTGCGCCTGCTGGAACCGGGCAAAGTCATCGCCGCCCTGCACAGCCTGAGCGGGCCGGACCTGATCGATACCGTGGCCGAGGTCGACTAAGTGCGGGTACTGATCATCAAGACCTCGTCGCTGGGTGATGTGATCCACACCCTGCCGGCGCTCACCGATGCCGCCCACGCCATCCCGGGCATTCGTTTCGACTGGGTTGTGGAAGAAGGCTTTGCCGAAATCCCCAGCTGGCACCCTGCGGTCGACCAGGTTATCCCGGTGGCCATTCGCCGCTGGCGCAAGAACCTTTGGCAAACCCTCAAGAGCGGCGAGTGGAAGGCGTTCAAGCAGCGTGTGCGCGAGCGCAAGTACGACCTGGTGATTGACGCCCAGGGCCTGGTCAAGTCGGCTTGGCTGACCCGTTACGTGAAGGCCCCGGTCGCCGGCCTGGACCGCTACTCGGCCCGTGAAGGCTGGGCCAGCCGCTTCTATGACCGGCGCCTGTCGGTTGCCACCGGCCAGCACGCAGTGGAGCGGGTGCGCCAGCTGTTCGCCATGGCCCTGGCCTACGACTTGCCAGAAGGCATTGGCGACTACGGGCTGGACCTGGAGCGCCTGCAATTGCCGCCCGCCGCGCCTTACGTGGTGTTCTTGCATGGCACCACCTGGGCGACCAAGCACTGGCCCGAAGCCTACTGGCGCGAGCTGGCCGAGCGCATGGACCGGCGCAAGCTGGAAGTGCGCCTGCCTTGGGGCAACCCGGCCGAAAAGGCGCGCGCCGAGCGCATTGCACAGGGCTTGAACAACTGCCAGGTGCTCCCCAAATTGAACCTTGCCGGCGTTGCGCGTGTATTGGCGGCGGCAAAAGCCTGTGTGGCGGTCGATACCGGCCTTGGCCACCTGGCAGCGGCACTCGATGTGCCGACCATTTCGCTGTTCGGCCCGACCAACCCGGGCCTGACGGGTGCCTACGGACGGACCCAGATTCACCAGGCCAGTGACTGGCCTTGCGCTCCCTGCCTGCAGAAGAAGTGCACCTATAAACCGAGCGCTGACGACCTGCGCCGGTTCGATCTGAAACGCGAGTGGCCGCTGTGCTTCACTCGCCTGAATCCCGAGCATGTGGCGGGCCGCTTGAGCGCGTTGCTGCTGGCTGAGGATGTCCGTTGATGCAACTGGCTTTCGTGCTTTACAAATATTTCCCCTTCGGCGGGCTGCAGCGCGATTTCATGCGCATTGCCCTGGAATGCCAGAAGCGGGGCCACCAGATCCGTGTGTACACGCTGATCTGGGAGGGTGACATTCCGCCGGGCTTCGAAGTGCTGGTGGCGCCGGTGAAGGCGATTTTCAACCACCGTCGCAACGAGAAGCTCAGCGCCTGGATGGCCGCCGACCTGGCCAAGCGCCCGGTCGACCGCCTGATCGGCTTCAACAAGATGCCGGGGCTGGACGTGTACTACGCCGCCGACGGCTGCTTCGAAGACAAGGCGCAGACCCTGCGTGGCGGCCTGTACCGCCGCTGGGGCCGCTACCGGCACTTTGCCGAGTACGAGCGTGCGGTGTTCGCCAAGGACGCCCACACCGAAGTGTTGATGATTTCCGAGGTGCAGCAGCCGCTGTTCATCAAGCACTACGGCACCCCGGTGGAGCGCTTCCACCTGCTGCCGCCGGGCATTTCCCAGGATCGCCGCGCGCCGGCCAACGCTGCCGAGATACGCGCCGAGTTCCGCAAGGAATTCAACCTGGGCGATGACGACCTGTTGCTGGTACAGATTGGCTCGGGCTTCAAGACCAAAGGTGTGGACCGTAGCCTCAAGGCGCTGGCCGCGCTGCCATCGGCCCTGCGCAAACGCACGAAGCTGATGGTGATCGGCCAGGACGACCCCAAGGTGTTCCAGCTGCAAAGCGCCACCCTGGGGCTGGGCGACCAGGTGCAGTTCCTCAAGGGCCGCAGCGACATCCCGCGCTTCCTGCTGGGTGCCGACGTGCTGATTCACCCGGCGTACAACGAGAACACCGGCACCGTGCTGCTTGAAGCGCTGGTGGCCGGCCTGCCGGTACTGGTGTCCAAAGTGTGCGGTTACGCCCACTACATTGCCGAGGCCGATTGCGGCCTGGTGCTGGACGAACCGTTCGAACAGGACCAGCTCAACGGTTACCTGCAACGCATGCTCGAAGACCCGCAGGCCCGCGCCAGCTGGTCGCGCAACGGCCTGGCGTTTGCTGAAACCGCCGATCTGTACAGCATGCCGCAGCATGCTGCCGACGTGATCCTGGGGCAGAAAACCGTATGAAGCTGATACTGGCCGAACCGTTCAAGCGCCTGTGGGCCGGGCGTGATGCCTTCGATGCCGTAGAAGCGCTGCAAGGCGAGGTTTATCGCGAACTGGAAGGGCGCCGCACGTTGCGTACCGTAGTGGCTGGCGAGGGTTTTTTCGTCAAGATCCACCGCGGCATCGGCTGGGGCGAGATCTTCAAGAACCTGTTCACCGCCAAGCTGCCGGTGCTCGGTGCCGGCCAGGAATGGCGGGCTATCCAGCGCCTGCACGAGGTGGGTGTGCCGACCATGACCGCAGTCGCCTATGGCGAGCGGGGCAGCAACCCGGCCACGCAGCACTCGTTCATCATCACCGAGGAACTGGCGCCCACCATCAGCCTGGAAGACTTCAGTATCGACTGGGCCAAGCAGCCGCCCGAGCCGCGGCTGAAGCGTGCGCTGATCGCCGAAGTGGCGAAGATGACTGGCGGCATGCACCGCGCCGGGGTCAACCACCGCGACTGCTACATCTGCCACTTCTTGCTGCACACCGACCGCCCGGTAACGGCGGACGATTTCAAACTGTCGGTGATCGACCTGCACCGCGCCCAGACCCGTGCAACCATTAGCCGCCGCTGGCGCGACAAGGACCTTGCCGCGCTGTACTTCTCGGCGCTGGACATCGGCCTGACCCAGCGCGACAAGCTGCGCTTCCTGCGGGGTTATTTCCAGCGCCCGCTGCGCCAAGTGCTGAAGGACGAAGCCCAGTTGCTCACCTGGCTGGAGCGCAAGGCGCAGAAACTCTACGACCGCAAACAACGCTACGGGGATGCGCTCTGATGGCGGGCTGGACACTGGCGCCGGGTTACGAACATCTGGCGACGGACTTCGGCAGCCTCGATGCGGTATTTGCCCTGCAAGGTGAGCGCCTGACCCGCGACCCGCTCAGCGAGGTGGTGCGCATCGAGCGTGACGGGGTCAACTACTACGTCAAGCGCTACACCGGCGCCGGCAAGCACATGCGCCGCTATCTGGGCCGGCCGCGCATCAAGGCTGAATGGCAGAACCTCAAGCAATTCGCCAAGTGGGGCATCCCTACCGCGGAAGTGGTGGCCTGGGGGCTGGAGCGCAAGGGCCTGGCCTTTGGTCGTGGGGCGATGATCACCCGCGAGCTGCCGAACACCGAAGACCTGTCGGCACTCGCCGAGCGCAACGATGCGCGCCTTGCCGACCGCGTCTGGGTCGACCACCTCAGCCGCCAGCTGGCGCGCCATACCCGGGTCATGCACGAGCACCGCTTTGCTCACAACGACCTGAAGTGGCGCAACCTGCTGGTCGATGACCAAGGCACGCTATTCTTCATCGACTGCCCCACCGGCGACTTCTGGCGCGGATTCATGTGGCGGCACCGGATGATCAAGGACCTGGCGTGCCTGGACAAAGTGGCCAAATACCACCTGTCGGCCACCCAGCGCCTGCGTTTCTATCTGCAATACCGTGGCCGCGACCGGCTGAATGAGCGTGACAAGAAGCGCATTCGCCAGGTGCTGGGCTTTTTCGAGGGAAGGGAATGACCGATTACCTGGCCAGCGCGGACCTCGCGCTGCTCAAACGCCATGGCCTGGACGACTTCGAGGCGCTGTGGGCCTTGCAACTTGAGGCAGTGGATGAACCCAACACCGGCCGTGGCGGCTGGAGCAGCGTGTTCCGCCTGGAACTCGAAGGCAAGGGCTACTACCTCAAGCGCCAGAGCGACTACCTGACCCGCACCCTGCACCGGCCGTTTGGCGAGCCCACCTTCGCCCGCGAATTCCGCAACATCAGCCGCTACCAGAAGCTGCACATTCCGGCCTTGCAGGCGGTGTTCTATGGCGAGCGCAAGCAGGGCGGCAAGCACCGGGCCATCCTGATGACCCGCGCGCTGGACGAGTGGGCCGACCTCGACAGCCTGCTGGCCCAGTGGCCACAGCTGGGCGATGCCGAACGCAATGGCATCCTCAAGGCGTGCGGCCAGCTGGCGCGCACCCTGCACAGCGCCGGCCAGGTGCATGGCTGCTTCTACCCCAAGCACATTTTCCTGCGCCAGCGCCGTGAAGGCTGGGACGCGCAACTGATCGACCTGGAAAAGACCCGGCCATTGCTGCTCGGCATGCGTGACCGCCTCAAGGACCTGGAGCCGCTGCTGCGCCGCGCCCCGGCCTGGAGCGAGGCCGATGTGCGCACAATGCTGGCGACCTACCTGGCGCAGCCGGCTGACAGCACGCTGGTGAACAACTGGTTGCAACGCCTGACGCAACGCCGTCGTGAAAAAGAGGCCCGCTGATGCGTTTGTCCGAACTGAAAGATGCCGGGCGCAGCCCGTCGTTGCCCCTGAGCATCACCCTGGCGGATGCCGCCGGCAGCGCCGAGTTGCAACTGCTCAGCCTGCTGCGCGTGTTGCCGGGCCAGCGCTATGTTGGCGCCGGAGTGTGGCGCGGAACCCCGGTGCTGGCCAAGCTGCTGGTGGGCGGTAACGCCGCCCGGCATTTCCAGCGCGAACTGCAAGGTGTGAAGCTGCTGGCCGAGCAAGGCCTGACCACGCCAAAACTGTTGGCCGATGGCCTCAAGGAAGGCGAGGGCGGCTGGCTGCTGTTCGAATTCCTCGACGGCGCCGAAAGCCTGGCCGATGCCTGGGCGGCGGTGGAAAACCTGCCGGTGCTGGCTGACGAGCAACATCTGGTATTGGGTGAAGCACTGACGGCTGTCGCGCACATGCACGCCCAGGGCCTTTGGCAGGAAGACCTGCACCTGGACAACCTGCTGCGCCATGGCGGCAAGCTGTACCTGATCGACGGCGCCGGTATCAAGGCCGAAACGCCTGGCCAGCAACTGTCACGCCCGCGGGTGCTGGAAAACCTCGGGGTGTTCTTCGCCCAGTTGCCCAAGCGCCTGGAACCGTTCATCGAAGAGCTGCTGGTGCACTACCTGCTGGCCAACGCCGAGCATGCGTTGCCCCTGGAAGCCCTGCAAAAGCAGGTGGACAAGGTGCGCAACTGGCGCCAGAAGGACTACCTGGACAAAGCGGGCCGCGAGTGCAGCCTGTTCAGCGTCCAGCGCAGCCTTTCGGGCTTACAGGCGATCCGCCGCACCGAAGTCGACGCCATGCAGCGGGTGCTGGAGCAGGCCGATGCGCTGATCGAAAAGGGCCACCTGTACAAGACCGGTGGCGCCGCCAGCGTGGCGCGTATCGAGGTGAACGGTCGCAAGCTGGTGCTCAAGCGCTACAACATCAAGAACACCGCGCACTGGTTCAAGCGCTTCTGGCGCCCGAGCCGGGCCTGGCATTCGTGGATTGAAGGCCACCGCCTGGAATTCCTCGGCATCGCCACGCCTCGCCCTCTCGCGGTGCTGGAACAGCGGGTGCTGGGCCTGCGTAGCCGTGCCTACCTGGTCACCGAGTATGTCGACGGCCCGGACCTGACGGCATGCTTCGCGCCCTACGTCGAAAGTGGCGATGCACCCGAGGAGCAAGTGGATGCCTTGGTCCATGTGATGCAGCAGCTGATTCGCGAGCGTATCAGCCATGGGGACTTCAAAGGCCATAACCTGTTCTGGCACAACGGCCAGTGGTCGCTGATCGACCTTGATGCCATGTGCCAGCACGCCACCCAGCTCAGCTTCGCCCCGGCCTATGCCCGCGACCGGGCACGGCTGCTGCGCAACTGGCCGAGTGGCAGTGCCTTGCATCAGCGACTGGACCGGCTTTTGCCAAAACTGGTCGAGTAAGGCAGCCGGTTCGGGCTTTCATTGGGCTGGCGGTGGTTGGTCTGGCAGTGTCAGCCAGTCACTGCTGCGCCCTGCCTGGCGAACGCGTATCAGCCACTGGCCGCTTTCGTGACGCATCACCGCCCACGGCACCACCCCGGCGTTGTCGGGGCTAGCCATCTGCAAGTGGTAATGATCCGGCAGCAGGTGGCGGCGCACCGGCAACTGCCCGTTCTCGAGCCCCAGGTACAACTGGTCGTCAGCCTCGAAGAGCCCTTGTTCGCTATTCAGTGGCAGGCCAGCCACAGGCACCTGCAGGTAGCAGTCTTGCAGTAACTGCTTAAGGTCGGGCAGCCCGTCGTACCAGAGTACCGGTGAGTCGATGACCCACTGCCCGTCGGCCTTGCGCTTGAGCGGCTGCTGCAGGTAGGCGTCGGGCTGGGCAGGGTCGATGGCCCGCCAGCGGTAGCCATCGAAGCTGACCTGGTAATAGCGGTTGTCGTTGTCCTTGACGAAGTACAGCGACTGCCCGCCAAACACCGAACTTTGCTCGTATACACCTTCACCGTAGATACCGTCTATGCGATAGCGCAGGCTGCTGCTGCCCGGTTGTACCTGTTGGCGCGCGGGCAGCGGCAGTGGCGGTTGTTTGGGGATCCCGCGCAGGGATCGGCGTAGCACTCTGGAGCCCAGAAAACTGGTACCTGCATCGTTGAGGTGGCTAAGCGCCTGATACGCATGCCGCATCACCCCTTCGACATCCTCTTGCTTGAAGGCCTCGGCGCCGTCCCAGATATCGATTGCCATGCGGCCGATCGACAGCACCAGCAGCGCACGGTTCGGCAGCAGCAGGCTGATGAAGTCCAGTAAGCGCCAGCTCAGCGCCATGACCGATTCCACGTTCACTTCCCGGGTCGTCATGCTGTCGGCCTCGGCCTGAGCGATCAGCGCCCGGGCTTCGGCCATGTAGTAAACGAAGAAAAGGTCGTCCTTGATCTCAGGTGTCGTCAAATGCGTGCTCATGCGCCCCTTGTCCAGCAGCCGCTGCACCGTGACGGCAGGTAGCAATGGCAGGCGCTGGGCTACGTATGCTCTTAATGCGGGCTGTTGGCGCAATGTGCGAAGCAGTTCGCGGGTTGTTCGGAAACGCCGCCAGGCCCTGCGGTCGGGGGCATCCGGGGTGTACAGCACACATGCCGGGGACTTGTAGGTGATGCTGTTGAGCAGAAGCACCCCCTGCAGGGTATGACCCATGATGTTCAGCTGCCGGACAGTGACCGGGTAGCCTGCTACCGGCGCACGCAAGGCATTGTGTGGTTGGTCCAGCACTGCGCGCACCCAGTTGTAGCCGTGTTCGAAAGGGTCTTCGCCAAAGTGCCCTGCGTAGCGCGCCTTGACTGCTTCAGCGTGCATGCGTGCACGGTTGACCTTGCTGTGCGCAGTGAGCCGCCATTTGCCCGCTCTGGAACTGATGAGTTGGGTGCGCAGGTACTCTGCGTAACTGTCACCCACGTTCAGTTCCCGGACCATGTGCTTGACATACTGCGGCGTGAGCCCGGCGGGCATGGCTTTGCCATGGGCATGGATCACCCGGGCAGTAAGCCAGTAGTCGGTATCGAACCACGGCAAGTTCTTGAGGGCGATCTCTTCGAGGGTGTTGATTTCCTCGACCATTTCGACCATCTCGTCGCCCACGCGTCGCATGCCTGCATAGGTGACATAGGATGAGATGGCGAAGGGATGCAGGACGGCGCCAGTGCGGCGGGCACGCACGACCACGATCTTGATATCGCGGGGATCTGCGGCGTACCCCAGGTCATGGCGCAGCCGCTCGCGAAGGCGTGCGTTGGCCCAGCCCAGCAGGCTATTGCGTTGCTTGAAGTCGTTGAAGCTCAGCACCCCCGGTGCGGCAGCCTGCTCGGCGATTGCCACCAGCTTTTGCATCGCCTGCATCATATGGCTCAGGCCTTGCGCAGATGTATTGCGCAGCCAGTTCGGCAGGTTCTTCTCAAGCAATCGGGAGTAACGTGTCTGCAGGATGGGTTTGGCGCCGACTTCGTGCCAGAGCTCCATGGCTTTATGTATTCGGTTGGGCTGGGGTGAGCTGCTCCACAAGCCGGTGTCACTCAAGCGTTGGCGCTGGGCTTCTATCACACTGTCGATCTGGGCCTCCAGCAGGCTATCGGCGTACCAGTTATAGCGCAGGCGCTGTGACAGCCGCACGCGGTCCGCCTGCGCGTCAGTGTACAGATGCAGCAGCGGTTTGCTCTGGAGTGGGTCTTCCAGGCGTTCGCAAAGCTCCTGGTGCAGTGCGGCAAGGGACTCGAAGGCCTCAACGCCTTGTGAGAGGCTGCACAGCAACGCCATGCCTGCGGCATCCTCGGGTGTGAGCATAGGGCCCTCGGCGGTGCCGGCAACGATGATCAGTGTGCCTGGCAGGTAGCTTCGCCAGTTGGGCCGTAGGCCTTCCAGCAGAACGCGGTAGACCTGTGGCCTTTTGGCCAGGGGCATATGCCTGCGCTGGGAGGGTAGTGGCTGTTGCAGGCAGGCCCATAGTTGATCGGCTGAGCGGTAGCCCAAGGTCTCGTCGCCCAGGCGCAATTCAACCTCGGCCAGCATCAGCGCCTTGCGCAGTGCCAGCAGCTTTTGTCTTGGGGTTTCGCCTTGCTCATCGGCCGTGGTCCAGAAGCTGGCCAGTTCGCCGTGCAACCAAGTGCGTGTGTCGGGGTTGATGGGGTGCTGAAGGGCAATCGTCGGAAGGCCGCCGAGCAGGTCACTGATCTGTCGGTCGATCTGTTCCAGTTGTTCGAGGGGGCGCATGGGGCGGGTCCTTGGTTGAGGAAAACCCCATGCTTGGCAATACCTGCGGTTGCGTGGCGGTAGCGGGCTAGCGCCCCCGACGCCAGAGCAGCCCGCGCAGGCTCAACAGGGCCGGCAGGCCCAGGCCGGCCCATGCCAGAACGTCCCAGCCACCGTCGCCAAGCAGTGCGGCGAACAGGCCCAGGAACCCAAGCATGGCAATCAACGCTGGCCATGCGAAGAGGCGTGCAGTGGATTGCGACCTGTGGCTCATGCGCGCACCTCCCTGGGTTTGCGCTGCTTGCCCCACCACAGGTAGAGGCCGCTGCCGAGCACGATGATTGTCAGCACGTCCAGCAAAGCCCAGAGGATTTGCATCGGTCGCCCGCCGTAATCGCCAAAATGCAACGGCTGCGACAGGCCCATGGCATCCATGTACCAGGGACGGTCGCCTACGGCAGTCACAGCAAGGGTGCGAGCATCGATCAATACCGGCGTGAACAGGTGAGAACTCAGGTGTGTGGCACCGTTCATGAATACCGCATAGTGGTGCTCGCTGGAGAACCGCGTGCCTGGAAAAGCGATGAAGTCCGGGCGCATGCCGGGGGCGGCCTGTTCGGCAATTTCCAGCAGGCGAGTGGCTGGGGCGCGATCGACGAGCGGCGGCGCGTCGCGGTAGGGGGCAACCATCGCTGCCAGGCTGTCGTTGCGCCAGGCCGCGATGACCAGGTCGGACAGGGCACTGATCACGCCCGTTACGCCCACGGTCAGCGCCCAGGCCAGGGTAACTGCGCCGATCAGGTTGTGCAGGTCGAGCCAGCGTAGGCGGCGGGACTTTTCGTGGCGCACGGTGCCGAAGGCCAGACGGCGCATGAACGGCGCATAGAGCACGGTGCCGGAGACAATCGCGACGATGAACAGCACGCCCATGAAGGCCAGCAGCAGCTTGCCGGGCAGGCCGGCGAACATGTCCACGTGCAGGCGCAGCATTATCATCATGAAGCCGCCATTGGCAGCCGGCATGGCCACTGCTTCGCCGGTGCGGGCGTCGAGCATGAAGGTGTGCGACAGGTTGGGGTCGGTGCCAGCGGTAGCGGCGGTGATGGCCACCACGCCGTTGGGTTCGTCCTCCTCATATCCGAAGTACTGCACCACCTCGCCGGGGCGGTGTTGTTCGGCTTTCAGTACAAGCTGCTGCAGGTCGAGGTGCGGGGTGCCAGCTGGCATTTCACGCAGTTCGGGGGCGTCGCCGAGCAGGTGTTCGAGTTCGTGGTGGAAGATCAGCGGCAGGCCGGTGAGTGCCAGCAGCAACAGGAACAGGGTACAGACCAGGCTGCTCCAGGTATGGATCACGGACCAGCGGCGGATGGTTGGGCTTTTCATCACGGTACCGATTTTTGTCTGTTGGAACGGGGGCCGCAACGCGGCCCCCGCTCACTCAGAACTTGTAGTTGACGCTGGCGACCACGTTGCGTTCGTCGCCGTAGTAGCAGTAGTACCCGTCGCACGTCGACAGGTAGTCCTTGTTGAACAGGTTTTTCGCATCTACGGCCACGGTCACGCCTTTGAGTGTGCTGTTCAGGCGGCCCAGGTCGTAATGTACAGAGGCGTCGTAGACAGTGTACGAGCCCACATGGCCCCAGTCGGTATTCGTGGTGTTGCCGTAGGTGTCGCCCACATAGCGCACGCCAACGCCTACGCCAAAGCCGTCCAGTGCCCCGCTGTGCCAGGTGTAGTCGGCCCAGGCAGTGGCCTGGTTACGCGGAACCTGTGCCATGCGCTTGCCTTTCTCTTCACTGGTGCCTTTGGTGATTTCGCTGTCGTTATAGGTGTAGGAGCCCACCAGCTTGAGGTTCTCGCTCACATCCGAAGTAGCCTCAAGCTCAAGGCCTTTCACACGCACTTCGCCAACCTGGCGGGTGACGCCACCCTCGGTCACCGACATGTTCTGCTGCGTCAGGTCGAATACAGCTGCGGTGAACAGGCTTTTGCTGCCTGGCGGTTGGTATTTGATACCCAGCTCGTACTGCTTGCCTTCGGTCGGCTTGAATGCATCGGTGCTATTGACGGCGGAGCCGGTCGCGGCTTGGAACGACTCGGCATAGGAGATGTAAGGCGTCAGGCCGCTATCGAACACATAGCTGAGTGCTGCGTTACCACTGAACTTCTTGTCGCGCTGGGTATTGGTAGCATCGCCCTGATTGTGGAAGGTGGTGCCGGTGTGCACCCAGTCCTCACGTCCACCCAGGGTCAGGCGCCAGTTGTCCAAGGCCATCTGGTCTTGGGCGTACAGGCCGGTCTGCTGGGTCTTCTGATCGTAGTCGTACATGTCGAAGTACTGGACGTTCGAGAAATCCTGGCCGTATACCGGGTTATGGATATTGCTTGATGGCACGCCGGCCGAGCCCCAACGCCAGCGAGCATTGCTGTCCGAGCGCTGATGGTCGAGGCCTAGCAGTAGGGTATGGGCGAGCTGGCCAGTCTGGAAATCGGCCTGGAAGTTATTGTCCACTGCGAACTGGGAGATATCTTCTTCGACGATACCGGCAGTACGTTGCACGGTGCCATCGGCGCTGACAGCTTCGTCCGGCCCAGCTGGCCAGATCGAGCCACCGGCAGTAATGCCCTTGAAATCCAGTTCGTTGCGCGCATAGCGTAGGTTCTGGCGGAACTGCCAAGTATCGTTCAGACGGGTTTCAAACGCATAGCCCAAGTGGTAATAGGTGCGGTCGTAGGATTCCCAATCCGGGTCACCCAAGTTCTTGTGGTGAGAAATTTTGCCAGCCGGGCTGTCCAGCTTGGTGCCTTGCAGAGGCAAGAACTGGCCAGTAATGCCAGTATCATCGCGGGTGTACTGGGAGATGAAGGTCAGCTTGGTGTCGTCGTTGATATTCCAAGTCAGGCTGGGCGCGATGTTATAGCGCTTGTCCGGTATATGGTCGATCGGCGAGCCGCTGTCACGCACGGTACCGCTCACTCGGTACAGGAACTGGCCTTCATCGTCGAGCTTGCCGGTGCTGTCGAAGTTGATCTGCTTGTGATTGTTGCTGCCAACCTGGGCTTCGATTTCATGGCTGCTTTCCAGCTGCGGTCGACGGCTGGTCATGTCCAGCAGCCCGCCTGGCGGGGTCTGACCGTACACTGATGAAGCTGGGCCGCGCAGCACGGCGATGCGCTCTAGGTTCCAGGGTTCAATTTTGGGAGTGGCATAGTTCCCCTTGGGCAATGGCAGGCCATCAAGGAACTGGGTGGGCACAAAACCACGTACCAGCAACCAATCGCTGCGGGAGTCGGAGCCGTAGCCGCTGCTCTGCACGCCTGCCGTGTAGCGCAGGGCATCATTCAGGCTGAGTACTGGGCGATCCTCCATCTGCTGCCGGGTGATCACGCTTACCGAGCGGGGTAGTTCGGCGATGGCGGTATCTGTCTTGGTGCTCGCTGCCGTGCGGGTTGCGGTGTAACCCTCGACCGCCCCCCAGGCGCTTTCATAATTGGACGTAGCGTTGATGGCCGTCTCTGGCAGCGCCAATGCCCCTTCTTGTGTGGCCACCAGGCTGTAGCTACCCACGCTGCTCTGTTGCAACTGCAGGCCGGTACCACGCAGGGCCGCTTGCAGGGCGCCGAGGCCGTCGTACTGGCCGCTTACCGGGGCCGAGGTGCGGCCGCTTACCAGTGCCGGGTCGATGGCCAGGGCAATGCCGGCCTGGCTGGCGATCTGGTTGAGGGTGGTGGCTAGCGGCGCGCTGGGCAGGTTGTAGGCGCGCGGCGTGGATAGCTCGGCGGCGAACAAGGCGGAGCTTGCCAGCGGGGCGGCCAGGCCGATGGCCAGGGCCATCAGGCTGGGGCGCAGGATACGATCAACGGCACGGGACATGCGGCGGTTCCTCGACGGGTAAGTGCTTGCTGCTTCCTTGCCGAGCGAGAATTGAAAAGTGACAGGGTGAATCTGAAAAATATTGAGAGTTATTTGAAATGAATGTTTGCCTGTACCGGCCTCTTCGCGGGCTTGCCCGCTCCCACAGGTACACCACAGAGCATGAAACTTGTGGGGTACCTGTGGGAGCGGGCGAGCCCGCGAAGAGGCCAGAGAAGGTTTATTTGGGAACGACGTTGACCCACCACTGGGTATGCCGCTCGATCTTCACCGGCAAGGCCGGCACCAGCGATTCCAGCGCCAAGTCTGTGTTGGTCAGCGGGAAGCTGCCAGTCACGCGCAAATCGGCGACCTGCTCGGCTACCCCGAGGTGGCCGCTGCGGTACTTGCCCAGTGCGGCCAGCAGGTCGCCCAGCCGCACGTTGTCCACCACCAGCATGCCGCGGGTCCAGGCATCGGCCCCGACCGGTACTGCGCCGACCTGGCCGAGGCCGTTGGCGTTCATCAGTACCTGCTGGCCTTCGCGCAGCACTTGCTCGTCGCCACTGTTGTGCGGCATGGCTGCGACCGAGGCTTGCAGTACTTCCAGGCGGGTACCGTCGGCTTCGCGGCGCACCAGGAAGCGCGTGCCTAAAGGCCGCAGGCGGCCATCGTCGGTGCGTACCAGCAGCGGGCGCGGGTCCTGGTGGCCGGTTTCGACCGAGATCTCGCCCTGGTGCAGCACGATTACCCGCTGCTCGCCGGCGTAGTCGATGTCTACGGCGGTGTGGGTGTTCAGGCTCAGCAGTGTGCCGTCTTCCAGGCGCAGGGTACGCAGCTCGCCGGTAGCGGTACGCTGGTCGGCCAGCCAGTAGCTTGGGGCCAGCGACGGTGCGCCGACCCAGGCCAGCAGCGAGCCGAGCAGGAACATGCCAGCAAGCCCGCCGCCCACATTGCCGATGCGTCGACGCAGGCTGGTGCGTGATTGCAGCAACGCCTGGCGTGCCGGGCCGGCCGCGGCGCTGACGCGCTGGTCCATGGCGCCCAGCTGGCGCCAGGCACGCGCGTGTTCTTCGCTGGCGGCATGCCAGCGCATGAATTCGTTGCGTTCATCGGGCGTGCCGCTGGCGTCGCCGAGGCTGAGTTTCCAGGCGATGGCGTCTTCTAGTACCTGGGACGAAACCGGTGCGTTGCTCACGTCGGTTCCCCGTACAGGGCCACATAGCACTGGCGCATGCCTTGGGCGATGTACTGGCGCACCCGCGACACCGACACACCCAGGCGCTCGGCGATTTCGCCATGGCCCATGCCGTCCAGGCGGTTGTGCAGGAATGCCGCGCGGGCCTTGCTCGACAGCTTGCCGAGCAGCCGGTCGATGGCCTTGAGGTCTTCGAGGATCAGCAGCTGCACTTCCGGGGAAGGTTGTTCGGCTTCCGGGATCAGCGCCAGCTCGGCCAAATAGGCCTGTTCCAGCGCGGCGCGGCGAAAGTGGTCGAACATCAGCCCTTTGGCCACGGCGGCCAGAAACGCACGGGGTTCGCGGGGCGTGTCCAGCTGCTCACGGCCGAGCAGGCGCACGAAGGTGTCCTGGCTCAGGTCTTCGGCACGTTGGCGGCATGCCATGCTGCGTTGCAGCCAGGCGAGCAGCCAGCCGCGGTGGTCGCGGTACAGCGCACCGACCAGATCGGCGTGTGGGCTCTGTGCTGAAGACAAGCAGCGTCCCCCCGGAACGAATGCATTAACTAACGATAATTATTCGCGATTGTTGCAGAGGGGAGGGGGTGGGTGCAATGGACGCTTATCGGATTGCCACCATGGAAAAGGCTGATGGCCCAATCGCCGGCAAGCCAGCTCCCACAGGGATCGTATGATTTTCAAGCCTTGTGCAGCCCTGTGGAGCAGGTGTCGAGTACTTTTCAGGGGTTGTGCAGTACCGTGGGAGCTGGCTTGCCGGGGATTGGGCCAGTCAGGCCAATGCAAAGCTACAGGCCATGACTCTGTGCTTTGCGCCGCCGCCACCCACGCAACCGCTGCTCCAGTTGCAACGGGCTGTCCAGCTGCTGGCGCCGGGCCTGGCTGAACAGTATCAGCGCCAGCTCTGCGGTCACCTGGGCATCGGCACTGGCATGGTGGCGCTCTTCCACCTGCAAACCAAACCGCGCCACCCAGTCATCCAGCCCGGCCTCGCGCAGCACCGTGTCGGGGTTTAGCATCGGCGCCAGTTCGGCAACGTCGAGGAACAGTGACTGCAGACGATGCCCAAGGCTTTCCTTCAGCGCACGGGCCAGCATGCGCTGGTCGAAGGGCGCATGAAACGCCAGCACCGGGCTGTTGCCAATGAAATCGAGCAAGTCGAGCAGGGCCTCGGCCGGGTCGCAACCGGCGGCAAGGGCGCCGGGGCCCAGGCCATGAATCAGCACGCTGGCGTTGGTCTTCTGCAAAGGCCTGTGCAGGGTGCGTTCGAACTGCTGGGCAAAATCGATGGCGCCGTCTTCGATGGCCACTGCGCCTATCGACAATACCTGGTCCCGGTTGGGGTTGAGCCCGCTGGTTTCCAGGTCCAGCACCACCCAGCGCTGTTCACGCAGGGTGCATACCCCCAGCGGCGTGGGCTTGGGCAACCGGCTCAGGCGCTGGCGTGTGGCGGGGTCCAGTTCGGGCGCGCTGGGGCGTAGCCAGGTGAACAGGCTCATAGCTGGTACCGCAGGGCCAGGCTGCTTTGCAGGCGCTGGGCCTGGCGCAGCGCCTCGCGCAGGATGCGCCGGTCCAGGTGGTTGAGGCTGTCCGGGTCGAGGCGGTTGGAGTAAGGCAGGTTGTCGCGAGCCTGGCGCTGGTGCTGCTGCATGCGGGTTTGCTGGATGAAGTGGTAAGCCTCTTCATAGGCCGCGCCATCCAGTGGCTCGATCACGCCCTTGGCCACCAGCTGGCGCAGCCGCTCCAGGGTGTTGCAGGCACCGACGCCATTGGCCAACGCCAATAGCCGGGCACCGTCGACGAAGGGCGTCAGGCCCTGAACCTTGAGGTCGAGGGTGGCGGCCTTGTCATTGCCCTGGCGGGTCAGCACGAACTCGCGCAGGCGGCCCACCGGCGGGCGCTGGCGCAAGGCGTTTTCGGCCAGCATGCGCTGGAAGATGCGGTTGTCGGCCACTTGGTCCAACAGGCGTTGGCGCAGTTGTTCGCAACCTTGCTCATCGCCCCACACCACACGCAGGTCGAAGTAGATGCTCGAACCCAGCAGGTTCTCCGGGCTGGCTTCACGAACAAAGCCGGCAAAGCGCCGTGCCCACTCGCTGCGTGACAGGCACAGGTCAGGGTTGCCGGCCATGACGTTGCCCTTGCACAGGGTAAAGCCGCACTGGGCCAGGCACTGGTTGATGTACTGCGCCAGCGGCAGCAGGCGGGCACGGATGGCGTCGGCTTCAGCGCTGTCGGCGGCTTCGAAGAGGATGCCGTTGTCCTGGTCGGTGTGCAGGGTCTGCTCGCGGCGTCCTTCGCTGCCAAAGCACAACCAGCTGAACGGCATGCCCGGGTCGCCGCGCTCGGCCAGCGCCAGCTCGATCACCCGGCACACGGTGTGGTCGTTGAGCAGGGTGATGATCTGGGTGATCTGCGTGGACGATGCGCCATGGGCCAGCATGCGCTCCACAAGCTGGCTGATTTCCCCGCGCAGCGAGACCAGAGTGTCCAGCCGAGGCGCATGGCGGATGGTGCGCGCCAGGTGCACCAGGTCGACCCGCTGCAGCGAGAACAGGTCACGCTCGGAAACCACCCCGCACAAGCGCCGGTTTTCCACCAGGCACACGTGGGCGATATGCCGCTCGGTCATGGCCATGGCCGCGTCGAAGGCGCTGGCCTGAGGGCTGAGGTAGAAGGGTTTGACCGTCATGTGCCGCTCGATGGGCGCGCCCAGGTCGGCATCCGCCGAGGCCACCACCTGGCGCAGGTCGCGCAGGGTGAAGATGCCGGTGGGGTAGCGCTGCGCGTCGACCACCACGATGCTGCCGACCTGCTGCTCGTGCATCAGCCGCACGGCTTCGCGCAGCGGGGTTTGTGCCGTGCACACCACCGGGTGACGCATGGCCAGCTCACCCAAGGGCGTGTTCAGCGAATACTGGGTGCCGAGGGTTTCCACAGCGCGCTGTCGTACCTGCTGGTTGACCTGGTCGAGCAGGCTGCTGACCCCGCGCAGGGCAAAATCCCGAAACACTTCAGACATCGAGAACACGCGGATGAACGCGGCCTTGTTCAACTGCAGGCAGAACGTATCTTCACCGGCCAGGTGCTCGGTGCGTGTGGCTCGCTCGCCCAGCAGGGCGGCCAGCGGGAAGCACTCGCCACTGGTGATTTCGAAGGTGGTTTCCACGCCAGGCTTGACCAGGTGCTGGCGCTCGCCAACCACGCGGCCCTGTTTGACGATGTAGAAGTGCTCAACCGGCCCGTCGGCAGGTTTGACGATGCTTTCGCCGCAGGCATAGAAGCGCAGCTGGCACTGCTCGACCAGGTAGGCCAGGTGGCTGTGCTCCATCTGGTTGAACGGCGGAAAGCGCTGCAGGAACTGCAGGGTGCCTTGGATGTTCTGCAGTACTGCTGTCCTGCCCGCCTGGCTGTAGGCGTCCTTTTTGCTCATGAAACTGACCGTATCGCTACGCCGAACTATATATATCTATATATAGGTGCCGGCCTTGTTGTTCTCTGCCTCCATGGTCGGCTTGCGGCGGGGTGGTGCCCATTGGACGTAAGTCTATGAACGCCCCTGTCAAAGACCCGACGAAAGGCGAAACGGGTTACGCGAGTAATGTGGTCCTAAGGCTGAAGCGGAATTTTTTTTGACGAGATGAGCATGCCTGAGCACACCGACATCCTGAGCGACGCCGAGCGTGAGGCCTTGGCCGTGGTAAGTGCGCCTGTGGCGCCCAGGCCGTTGGTGCTGATCGTTGATGACAATCCGGTGAACAGCGAGGCCCTTGGCTATTTCCTGAAAAGCAGGGGTATCGACAGCATGATCGCCGATGGTGCCCAAGAGGCATTATGGAAGCTGCACTGGGAGCCGAGGATCGCACTGATGATCACGGATCTGCGCATGGAGCCCTGGGACGGGATCGACTTGATCCGCCAGGTAAGGGAGTCGAAGTGGGCAGCGTTGTCGATCATCGTGGTGTCGGGCGACACCGATGTGAAAGAGGCCGTGGACGTGATGCACCTGGGGGTGGTGGATTTCCTGCTCAAGCCGGTCGACCTGGGCAAGCTGCTGGAACTGGTGAAGAAGGAACTGAAAATCGAGTAAGTAGTGGCCTGCTCCGGCCTCATCGTCGGCAAGCCAGCTCCCACAAGGACCGCACAGATTTCAAAGCCTGTGCAGTTCCTGTGGGAGCTGGCTTGCCGGCGAAAGGACCGCACAGCGGCCCTCGTTCGCAGGTGTTACTTACAACCCGTTACGCGCCTTGAACTCGCGGCGACGGCGGTGCAGCACCGGCTCGGTGTAGCCGTTCGGCTGCTTGCCACCTTCCACCACCAACTCTACAGCCGCCTGGAACGCGACGTTGTCGTCGAAGTTCGGCGCCATCGGGCGGTACAGGGCGTCACCGGCGTTCTGCTGGTCGACCACCACGGCCATGCGCTTGAGGCTTTCCAGCACCTGATCCTGGCTGACCACGCCATGGCGCAGCCAGTTGGCCAGCAACTGGGCAGAAATGCGCAGGGTGGCACGGTCTTCCATCAGGCCGACGTTGTTGATGTCCGGCACCTTCGAGCAACCCACACCCTGGTCGATCCAGCGCACCACGTAGCCGAGGATGCCCTGGGCGTTGTTGTCCAGCTCGTTGCGGATTTCTTCGTCCGACCAGTTGGTGTCGGCGGCCAGCGGGATGGCGAGGATGTCGTCCACCGATGCCGGGGTACGCGAGGCCAGCTCACGCTGGCGCGCCTGCACGTCCACCTTGTGGTAGTGCAGGGCGTGCAGGGTGGCGGCAGTCGGTGACGGCACCCAGGCGGTGTTGGCACCGGCCAGCGGGTGGGCGATCTTCTGCTCGAGCATGGCAGCCATCAGGTCGGGCATGGCCCACATGCCTTTGCCGATTTGCGCACGGCCTTGCAGGCCGGTGGCCAGGCCAACGTCGACGTTGTTGTTTTCGTAGGCACCGATCCACTTCTCGTTTTTCATGGCGCCTTTGCGCACCACGGCGCCGGCTTCCATCGAGGTGTGGATTTCATCGCCAGTGCGGTCGAGGAAACCGGTGTTGATGAACGCTACGCGCTCGGCGGCAGCCTTGATGCAGGACTTGAGGTTGACCGTGGTACGGCGCTCCTCGTCCATGATGCCGACCTTGACGGTGTTGCGTGGCATGCCCAGCAGGTCTTCGACCTGGCTGAAGATTTCGGCGGCGAAAGCGACTTCTTCCGGGCCATGCATCTTCGGCTTGACGATGTACACGCTGCCGGTGCGGGTGTTCTTGCGGCTGGTGTTGCCGTTGAGGTTGTGCAGGGCGATCAGGTTGGTGAACAGGCCGTCCTGGATACCTTCGGGGATTTCGTTGCCCTGGGCATCGAGGATCGCCGGGTTGGTCATCAGGTGGCCAACGTTACGCACGAACAGCAGCGAACGGCCGTGCAGGGTCACGCTGCCGCCATTGGGCGCGGCGTACTCGCGGTCCGGGTTCATGGTGCGGGTGAAGGTTTTGCCACCCTTGCTCACGGTTTCGGCCAGGTCGCCTTTCATCAGGCCCAGCCAGTTGCGGTAGACGATAACCTTGTCGTCGGCGTCGACGGCGGCAACCGAGTCTTCGCAGTCCATGATGGTGGTCAGTGCCGATTCCATCAGGATGTCTTTCACGCTGGCGGCGTCGGTGCTGCCAACCGGGGTGTTGGCATCGACCTGGATTTCGAAGTGCAGGCCGTTGTGCTTGAGCAGCACGGCGGTTGGTGCGGCGGCGTCACCGTGGAAGCCGATGAGCTGGGCGTCGTCACGCAGGCCGCTGTTGCTGCCGCCTTTCAGGGCAACAACCAGCTTGCCGCCTTCGATGCGGTAGCCGGTGGAGTCGACGTGAGAGCCGGCAGCCAGTGGCGCAGCCTCGTCGAGGAAGGCGCGGGCGAAGGCGATGACCTTGTCGCCACGGACCTTGTTGTAACCCTGGCCTTTTTCGGCGCCGCCTTCATCGCTGATGGCGTCGGTACCGTACAGGGCGTCATACAGCGAACCCCAGCGTGCGTTGGCGGCGTTCAGGGCGAAGCGGGCGTTCATTACCGGCACCACCAGCTGCGGGCCGGCCATGTGGGCGATTTCTTCGTCCACGTTCTGGGTGGTGGCCTGGAAATCGTCGGCTTGTGGCAGCAGGTAGCCGATTTCCTGGAGGAATGCTTTATAGGCGACGGCGTCGTGGGCCTGGCCTTTGCGTGCCTGATGGTAGGCGTCGATCTTGGCTTGCAGCTCGTCGCGCTTGGCGAGCAGGGCTTTGTTCTTTGGAGCGAGGTCATTGATGATCTTCTCTGCACCCGCCCAGAACTGCTCGGCGACGATGCCGGTCCCGGGAATGGCTTCGTTGTTCACGAAGTCGTACAGGACCTTGGCGACCTGAAGGCCACCGACTTGAACGTATCCAGTCATTGCTTGCCTCACTCTGCTCAGCTATTTCGCTCTTCTGTATTAAGCCTGTAGCGCTTCTCTAAACACGGCACCAGTGCGTGCCCCCGGGTTGTACCGGGCGCGGCTGGGTGCGGCTTGCCAGACGGGCCGGCAGGCAGTGTGCGTATTTTCACAGGCGCCTTGGCAGACATCCAAACGACGTTTTGTAGTCCGCGCCACGGGATACTACATGAAGCAGTAGGCGGGGCAAAATCAGACTAAAAGCGCCGTTATGCGACCCGTTGGTCGCGTATGGTCACGCTGGGAGTGGGTATGTTCGCAAAAAACAGGTGGATTGTTCCAGATAAATCTTGAAACAGTACACGATTCGTTGTGCTGGCCGCCCTGCGGCAGGTTGCCGCGCCTTGCCTATACTGAGTCGATCCCCCGATTTTCTGCCGCCGGGCGCGGTCCGACACGAGGAAGGGCTTGTGGATCATCTTGTACTGACTGTTATCGCCCCTGACAAGGCTGGCCAGGTCGAACGCATTGCCCAGTGCATCGCCGACCACAGTGGCAACTGGCTGGAAAGCCGCATGTCGCGTATGGCCGGGCAGTTTGCCGGCATCCTGCGGGTGGCGGTGCCGGCTGAGAATTACGCTGAACTGGTGGCATCGTTGCAGGGGCTGGCCCGGTATGACATTCGCGTGCTGATTGCCGAGAGCGGCATCGAGCCGTCGTGTACCTGGAAGCCGATTGCCATGGAACTGGTGGGGAATGACCGGCCGGGGATCGTGCGGGACATTACCCGGTTGCTGGCGGATCTTGGGGTGAACCTTGAGCGGTTTACCACTGAGGTGCGGCCGGCACCGATGAGCAGCGAGCCGCTGTTTCATGCCGATGCATTGCTGGCGCTGCCGTTGACCCTTTCGCTGGATGAACTGCAGCAGAAGCTGGAGAGTCTGGCGGACGATTTGATGGTGGAGTTGCAGTTGCGGGCGGAGGATTGATTCGAGATCGCCGGGGCCGCTTTGCGGCCCATTCGCAGCACAAGGCTGCTCCTACAGGAAATTGCATAACTCCTGTAGGAGCAGCCCCTTGCGGTTATCCCGATATCACGGGGAAGGCCCTGTGGATAACCTGGGGGTGTACCTCTCTACCCCAGGCCCTCTGTGCCCTGCGCAGTTTTGATCAAAAAACACCCAGTAATCAGTAGCTTGTGCACAAAGCACGGGGACGAGGGTGTGGATAACCTTTGGAGATGTCGCTGCAGGCCGCGAACCGCATGGCCTGCAGAGTTTTGATCGTTTTTTGATCAGCTGCGCTTGCGCAAATTCATCCACGCATCGACGCTGTAGATCGCCAAACCCGCCCAGATGAACATGAACGCCACCAACGTGCTCGACGACAAATGCTCATCGAACAACAGCACTGCCTGCAGCAATACCAGCGTCGGCGCCAGGTACTGCAGGAAGCCCAGGGTGGTATATGGCAGGTGCCGGGCCGCAGCGTTGAAGCACACCAGCGGTATCAGCGTCACCGGCCCGGCCGCCATCAACCACAGTGCTTCGCTGCTGGTGTAAAACGCCCCCTGGGCACTCATCGCCGCCGGGTGCAGTAGTAGCCAGCCAAGGGCCAGCGGCACCAGCATCCAGGTTTCCACCACCAGGCCCGGCAATGCCGCCACTGGCGCCTGTTTGCGAATCAGCCCGTAGAAGCCGAAGCTCAGCGCCAGTACCAGCGACACCCAAGGCAGGCTGCCTACCTGCCACACCTGCTGGGCTACGCCTACGGCGGCCATGCCCACCGCCAGCCATTGCAGGCGGCGCAGGCGCTCGCCAAGAATCAGCATGCCCAGTACCACATTGATCAGCGGGTTGATGTAGTAACCCAAGCTGGCTTCGAGCATGCGGCCGTTGTTTACCGACCACACATAGGTCAGCCAGTTACCCGCAATCAATGCTCCGCTCAGCGCCAGGATGCCCAGCCGGCGCGGGTTGTCGCGCAGTTCGCGCCACCAGCCCGGGTGTTTCCACACCAGTAGCAGCAGCGAGCCGAACAGCGCCGACCAGAGCACCCGGTGGACAATGATCTCGACCGCCGAGACGTTCTGGATTGCCTTGAAATAGATGGGGAACAGGCCCCAGATGATGTAGGCGCTCAGGCCCAGGATGTACCCGCGACGCGGGTTTGCGGCGTGCATGCAGAATCCTTGCTTAGGTAGCTAAATAAAGCGACGCCTATTGTAGACAGACGTAGGCATGCTTCTAGAACAATTTCAGCGGTGCTTCATCCAGCGCGGCCATTTGTTCGCGCAAGGCGAGAATCTGGTCCCCCCAGTAGCGGGGTTGGCCGAACCACGGGAAGCTGGGCGGGAACGCCGGGTCGCTCCAGCGCCGTGCCAGCCACGCGCTGTAGTGAAGCTGGCGCAGGGCGCGCAGGGGCTCGATCAGGGCCAGTTCGCGCGGGTCGAAGTCGTGGAACTCGTTGTAGCCGTCGATCAGCTCGGCCAGTTGCCCCAAGCGCTCCTCGCGGCTGCCGGCCAGCATCATCCACAGGTCTTGCACCGCCGGGCCCATGCGACAGTCATCGAGGTCGACCACGTGGTACACCTCGTCACGGTGCATCAGGTTGCCGGGGTGCAGGTCGCCGTGCAGGCGGATCAGCTGGTGCGGTGTGCGTGCGTAGATATCCTCGACACGTTTTAGCAGGTCGCGGGCCACGGACTCGAAGGCGGGCAACAGTTCGCGAGGGACAAAACCACCGTCCAGCAGGGTGTTCAGCGAGGCGTGGCCGAAGTTGTCCACAGCCAGGGCCTCACGGTGCTCGAATGGTTTGGTGGCGCCCACGGCATGCAGGCGGCCGAGCAACTGGCCAAGGCGGTAGAGCTGGTCGAGGTTGCCCGGCTCCGGAGCGTGGCCGCCGCGGCGCGGGAACAGAGTGAAACGGAAGCCCTGGTGCTCGAACAAGGTGCGGCCGTCGTGCTGCATCGGCGCAACCACCGGCACCTCGCAGTCGGCGAGTTCGGCGGTGAAGCTGTGTTCTTCGAGGATCGCCGCATCGCTCCAGCGGCCTGGGCGGTAGAACTTGGCGATCAGCGGCTGTGCGTCTTCGATGCCCACCTGATAGACGCGGTTCTCGTAGCTGTTCAGTGCCAGCACCCGGGCGTCGCTGAGAAAGCCGATGCTTTCCACTGCGTCCAGGACCAGGTCGGGGGTGAGGGTGTCGAAGGGGTGGGACATGGTGACTCCGGAGGGTAAGCAGCGTGGGGCCATGGTAACGCGTTATGCCTGTACCGGCCTCTTCGCGGGCATGCCCGCTCCCACAGGCACAGCGCAATTTTCAAGATTTGTGGGGGCGGGCGCGCCCGCGAACCGCGCAATGCGCGGCCAAGCTATGCAGGAACCCCAATCAACACATAGGACGGATGAAACTGCACTCGCACCGCACTGTCCGCCGCCACCTGCTGCCCAGCCAACCAATCCGCCTCGGCGATGGCACACAACGTCTGCCCATTGCCCAACGCCAGCCGCACCTCACTGGGCCCCTCATCCTCTGCCAACACTTCTTCCACGGTTGCACTCAAGCAGTTGCTGCCCGCGTCGGCTGCCTCCCCCTCTGCCAGCAACCGTACCCACCCCGCCTTGAGCAGCGCCACCACCGTCGTCCCCAGTGTCAGCTCCAGCCGCGCGGTACTGTCGTGGGTGATCAGCGCATCAATCTCCAGCCCACCGCCCAATGCCAGGCTGACGCGGTCATACCGGCCCTCGCGGCGCAGGCCGCTGACCTGGCCCTGGAGCTGGTTGCGCGCACTGGTACGTAGCATCAGGCGACCGAGCAGGTCGAGGTCGCTGGATTCTTCGGCGGCCTCAAGAATTTCGGCCTGCAGGGCCTGCAACCTTTGATACAGACGCAACACCCGCTCGCCTTCCGGCGACAAACGCGCACCGCCACCGCCACGACCACCGGTGCTGCGTTCTACCAGCGGCTGGCTGGCCAGGTTGTTGAGCTCGTCTATGGCATCCCAGGCCGCCTTGTAGCTGACACCCGCAGCCTTCGCGGCGCGGGTGATCGAGCCTTGTTCGGCAATGTGCCGCAGCAGGGCGATGCGCTGGGGGCGGCGGGCGATGTGCTGGGTAAGCAGGGTGGGTAGGGGCATGGGCATTGAGTCGTTGTAGGTGAAGGTCCTGAAAGCGGATTGTGGAGGACTGCGCAGGGTCATGCATACCCCGGCTTGGGCGTGCGCGCCAGGCAATACACCTCTACCCGCCGCGCTCCGGCCTTGCGCAGCACCTCGGCGATGGCCTGCGCGGTGGCACCGGTGGTGAACACATCATCGACAATAGCGACATGTTTGCCCGTCAGTTCACCCGAGAGCGCAAACGCTTGTCGCAAATTGCGCCGCCTCGCCCGGGCATCCAGCTTTTGCTGCGCAGGCGTCTCGCGCGTGCGCAGCAACAATCGCTCATCGCACGGTAGCCCAAGTTGCGTAGACAACCACCGCCCCAGCATCCCGGCCTGGTTGAACCCGCGCTCGCGCAGTCGACGCTTGGCCAAGGGCACAGGCAACAGCAGGTCAGGGCGGGGTAGGCCTTCTGCAAAGCGATGCAGCAGCCCATACCCCAGCAGTTCGGCCATCAAGCGCCCCAAAGGCCATTGACGATTGTGCTTGAAGCGGCTGATCAACGTGTCCACCGGAAAACCGAAATGCCACAACGCAATGACCTGTTCGAACGCCGGCAAGCGGCGGGAACACTGGGCGCAGATCAGGCCGGCCATCGGCAAGGGCAGGGCGCATTGCAGGCAGTGATCGCCCAGCCAAGGCAGTTCCTCCTCGCAGGCGATGCACATCGGGTAGGCCTGATCGGCAGGCTCGTCACACAATAAACACATTTGATTAATAAGTGAGCACTTGTAAACCAGTCTTTTCCAGTGTGGTTGACAGTTCATGGGCCTTCCGTAACTATGCGGGCTATCCGTGATGCGCTTGTGGGCTTTCCTGTCCCGGCGCCAGCTACAGCCTAAACAAGGAAACGCCGATGAGCGCCAGCACAACTGCAACAACACGTCACGACTGGTCCCTGGCCGAGGTCAAGGCGCTGTTCCAGCAACCGTTCAATGACTTGCTGTTCCAGGCGCAGACCGTGCACCGCGCGCATTTCGACCCTAACCGGGTACAGGTTTCGACCCTGCTGTCGATCAAGACCGGCGCCTGCCCGGAAGATTGCAAATATTGTCCACAGTCCGGCCACTACAACACCGGGCTGGAAAAACAGAAGCTGATGGAAGTGCAGAAGGTGCTGGAGGAGGCTGCCCGCGCCAAAGCCATCGGTTCCACCCGCTTCTGCATGGGCGCGGCGTGGAAGCACCCGTCTGCCAAAGACATGCCTTACGTGCTGGAGATGGTCAAAGGGGTGAAGGCCATGGGCCTGGAAACCTGCATGACCCTCGGCAAGCTCGACCAGGAGCAGACCGCAGCCCTGGCCCAGGCTGGCCTGGATTACTACAACCACAACCTCGACACCTCGCCGGAGTTCTACGGCAGCATCATCACCACCCGCACCTACAGCGAGCGCCTGCAGACCCTGGCCTACGTGCGCGATGCGGGGATGAAGATCTGCTCCGGCGGCATCCTGGGCATGGGCGAATCGCTGGACGACCGCGCCGGCCTGCTGATCCAGTTGGCCAACCTGCCCGAGCACCCCGAGTCGGTGCCGATCAACATGCTGGTCAAGGTTGCCGGCACGCCGCTGGCCGAGGAAGAGGACGTCGACCCGTTCGATTTTATCCGCATGCTGGCCGTCGCCCGCCTGTTGATGCCCAAGTCGCACGTGCGGCTGTCCGCCGGCCGCGAGCAGATGAACGAGCAGATGCAGGCCTTGGCGTTCATGGCGGGTGCCAACTCGATCTTCTACGGCGAAAAACTGCTGACCACCGCCAACCCGCAGGCCGACAAGGACATGCAATTGTTCGCACGCCTGGGCATCAAGCCCGAAGCGCGTGAAGAGCACGCCGACGAAGTGCATCAGGCGGCCATCGAGCAGGCGTTGGTCGAACAGCGCAGCAGCGAGATGTTCTACAACGCTGCATCGGCCTGACATGGCCTTCGACCTGGCGGCGCGCCTGGCCGAACGGCGCGCCGCAGACCTGTATCGGCAGCGGCCACTGCTGGAGAGCCCGCAGGGGCCGGAAGTGGTGGTCGACGGCCAGCGGTTGCTGGCCTTCTGCAGCAACGACTACCTGGGCCTGGCCAACCACCCCAAAGTCATCGCCGCCTGGCAGGCCGGTGCCGAGCGCTGGGGTGTCGGTGGCGGTGCCTCGCACCTGGTGGTCGGCCACAGCACGCCGCACCACCAGGTTGAAGAAGCGTTGGCCGAACTCACTGGCCGCCCGCGCGCGTTGCTCTTCTCTACGGGCTACATGGCCAACCTGGGCGCCATCACCGCGCTCGTGGGACAGGGCGATACCGTACTGCAAGACCGCCTGAACCACGCCTCGCTGCTGGATGGCGGGCTGCTCAGCGGTGCACGCTTCAACCGCTACCTGCATAACGATGCGGCCAGCCTGGCCAGCCGCCTGGACAAGGCGGTCGGTAATACGCTCGTGGTGACCGATGGTGTGTTCAGCATGGACGGCGACCTGGCCGACCTGCCGGCACTGGCCGATGTCGCTCGCGCCCGCGGTGCCTGGCTGATGGTCGATGACGCCCATGGTCTGGGCACACTCGGCGCACAGGGCGGCGGCATCGTCGAGCACTTCGGCCTGAGCGTGGATGACGTACCGGTGCTGATCGGTACGCTGGGCAAGGCTTGCGGTACTGCGGGTGCCTTTGTTGCCGGCAGCGAAGAGCTGATCGAGGCGCTGGTGCAGTTTGCCCGCCCTTACATCTACACCACCAGCCAGCCACCGGCGCTGGCCTGTGCCACGCTCAAGAGCTTGGAACTGTTGCGTCACGAAACCTGGCGCCGCGAGCACCTGGCGGCGTTGATTCGCCAGTTCCGCGAAGGCGCACAGCAGATCGGGCTGGCGTTGATGGACAGCCCGACGCCGATCCAGCCGATCATGATCGGCGACAGCGCACAGGCCCTGCGCCTGTCGCGCATGCTGCGCGAGCGCGGCTTGCTGGTAACGGCCATCCGCCCACCCACCGTGCCGGCGGGCGGCGCACGCCTGCGGGTGACCTTGAGCGCCGCGCACAGCGAGGCGCAGGTGCAGCTATTGTTGAATGCATTGGCCGAGTGTTATCCACAGTTGGAGAACGCCGATGCGTAATCGTCTTGTATTGCTGCCCGGCTGGGGCCTGGGCACTGCCTCACTGGAGCCGCTGGCAGCCAGCCTGCGCGCCCAGGATGCCCGCTTGCAGGTAGAGCTGATGCCCCTGCCGGAATTGGACCACAGCGATGTGCAGGGTTGGGTCGACCACCTGGACCGCAAGGTGCCCAGCGATGTCTGGCTGGGTGGCTGGTCGCTGGGTGGCATGCTGGCCAGCGCGCTGGCGCACCAGCGCGGCGACCACTGCTGTGGCCTGCTGACCCTGGCCAGCAACCCCAGCTTCGTCGCCCGGCCAGACTGGCCCCACGGCATGCCTGAAGACACCTTCGGCACCTTCCTCGACGGCTGCCGCAGCCATACCCAGGTCACCCTCAAACGCTTCCGTACCTTGTGCAGTGATGGTGCCCAGCAGCCACGTACGTTGCTGCGCCAACTGGGTGTCGGGGTGCCGGAGACCGACCCGCTGTACCTGGCAACCGGCCTTGAGGTGCTGGCCAAGCTGGACACCCGCGAAGCACTGCAGGCATATGCCGGCCCGCAATTGCACCTGTTTGCCGGCAGCGATGCGCTGGTGCCGGCCGAGGCAGCCAAGGCGTTGAGCGAGCTGCTGCCGGATGTGGAAGTGGGCCTGGTCGAAGACAGTTCCCACGCGTTCCTGCTGGAGTACCCGCAGGAGCTGGCGGCGGGCATCAAGAGTTTCCTGCATGAGAGTGGCGATGACTGACCTTTCCCGTCCGACCCTGCCCGGCGCATTGCCCGACAAACGCCAGGTGGCGGCTTCGTTCTCCCGCGCTGCGGCCAGCTACGACAGCGTGGCGGCCTTGCAGCGCGCCGTAGGTTTGAACCTGCTGGAGCAGTTGCCAGCCGGCTTGCAACCCTCGCACTGGCTGGACCTGGGCAGTGGAACCGGCCATTTCAGCCGAAAACTGGCCGAGTGTTTCGCACAGGCCAGCGGTGTGGCAGTGGACATCGCCGAAGGCATGCTGCGCCACGCGCGGGATGAACAAGGTGGGGCGCACTACCACGTGGCCGGTGACGCCGAGCGCTTGCCGCTGCGCGATGCCAGTGTCGACCTTGTGTTCACCAGCCTGGCCGTGCAGTGGTGCGACCAGTTCGCCTGTGTGCTTGCAGAGGCGTTGCGAGTACTGCGCCCGGGTGGCGTGCTGGCTTTCAGCAGCCTGTGCGTGGGTACCCTCGACGAGTTGCGTGCCAGCTGGCAGGCCGTGGATGGCCTGGTGCATGTGAACCGCTTCCGCCGGTTCGAGGATTACCAGCGCCTGTGTGCCGGCAGCGGCTTTGAACAACTTGGGCTGCAGCGCTGCCCGCATGTGCTGCACTACCCGGATGTTCGCAGCCTCACCCATGAGCTGAAGGCACTGGGCGCGCACAACCTCAACCCGGGCCGCCCTTCAGGCCTCACCGGTCGGGCCCGCATGCACGGCCTGTTGCAGGCCTACGAAGCATTTCGCCAGCCTGAGGGGCTGCCAGCCACCTATCAGGTGGTCTATGGTGTGTTGCGCAAGCCACAGGCGTAAGGGGAGCGAGATGAGCCAGGCCTATTTCATTGCCGGTACCGATACCGATGTCGGCAAGACCACCATCGCCGCCGGGCTTTTGCACGCGGCGCGCTTGCAGGGCATGAGCACTCTGGGTGCCAAACCGGTGGCCTCCGGCTGCACCATGACACCGAAGGGCTTGCGCAACAGTGATGCCCAGGCGCTGATCGACGAAAGCACGATCAAGTTGCCATACGACCAGGTCAACCCGTTTGCCTTCGAGCCTGCCATTGCCCCGCATGTGGCGGCGCGTGAGGCGGGGGTGACGCTGGCTGTTGCGGAGTTGCTCGCGGCAATGCGCAATGTGCTGCAACAAAATGCCGATTTCACTTTGGTCGAAGGGGCCGGTGGCTGGCGTGTGCCGCTGTCGGGCCTGGAGAACCTTTCCGACCTCGCCGTTGCCCTGCAGTTGCCGGTGATTCTTGTTGTGGGGGTGCGGTTGGGTTGCATCAGCCATGCCTTGCTCAGCGCCGAGGCGATCGAGCGGGATGGGCTGCAATTGGCCGGGTGGGTGGCGAACATCATCGAGCCCCGTACTTCGCGTCTTGAAGAGAACCTTGCCAGCCTGGCAGAGCGCTTGCCTGCGCCTTGCCTTGGGCGGGTGCCCAAACTGAAGCAAGCCAGTGCCGATATGGTGGCTGAGCATCTGCAACTGGATCTGCTGGATTAGCCTTGCCCAGCCCCGGCCCTATCGCCGGCAAGCCAGCACCCACAAGGGTTACGTGGTACCTGTAGGAGCTGGCTTGCCGGCGATAGGGCCGGTGCAGGAATACCCAAGGCCTATCAACTGGCACCAGGCCATTAGGGTTTTAAACGGGCCTTTTCGCGCCCAGCCTGCTTTAATTGGGGCTGTTCGTTATCCAGCGTCAATGGAGTCCTGACATGGAAATCACCGGTAGCTCCGCCTATTACGCGGGCCTGAGTGCGATTCAAACCGGCCAGAACCGCGTCGATCAGGCCGCAGGCCAGATCGCCAACACCACAGCCGAACGTACCGCCACCAGCCAGTCCAGCGATTTTCAGGCTGAACGCCTGCGCGCAGTAGATCGCAGCCAGCAGATGGACCTGGCCACCAGCACCGTGCAAATGGTTGTTGGCAAAACCGAAGTCGAGCTTGGTGCAAAGGTGGTCAAGGCATCCGACGAAATGCTCGGTCGGATCATCGACACCTACGCCTGACAGGCAACCCTCAAATTAAACACAGCCCCTGTGGGAGCGGGCGTGCCCGCGAATGCGTCAGGTCAGGCATCTCTTTTGTCTGGCCGGGCCCTTTCGCGGGCACGCCCGCTCCCACAGAGGCGGCGTTTTTTCTGAGCGTGGCGTAAACGCCATTTTTCGTGGCGCAAATGGCACCATAGTCCCTCCTTGACATAAGCCAGAGCTAAACGTAAGTTTCAAACAACTGTTTGATAGACGGCCGCCAAGAGCTGGTCACCCCCACAGAACTGACCCAGAGGTTCATCGCAATGCCTGATTACAAAGCCCCCTTGCGTGATATCCGCTTCGTTCGCGACGAACTGCTTGGCTATGAGGCGCACTATCAGAGCCTGCCGGGCTGCCAGGACGCCACGCCCGACATGGTCGATGCGATCCTCGAAGAAGGCGCGAAGTTCTGTGAGCAGGTGCTGGCCCCGCTGAACCGTGTCGGTGACCAGGAAGGCTGCACCTGGAGCGAATCGGGCGTTAAAACCCCGACTGGCTTCAAGGCAGCCTATGAGCAGTTCGTCGAAGGCGGCTGGCCGAGCCTGGCGCATGACGTCGAGCATGGCGGCCAAGGCCTGCCGGAATCGCTGGGCCTGGCCCTGAGCGAAATGGTCGGCGGTTCGAACTGGTCGTGGGGCATGTACCCAGGCCTGTCGCATGGCGCGATGAACACCATCTCCGCACACGGCACTGCCGAGCAGCAGCACACCTACCTGACCAAACTGGTCTCCGGTGAGTGGACCGGCACCATGTGCCTGACCGAACCTCACTGCGGTACCGACCTGGGCATGCTGCGCACCAAGGCCGAACCACAGGCCGACGGCAGCTACAAAGTGTCGGGCACCAAGATCTTCATTTCGGCCGGTGAACACGACATGGCCGACAACATCGTCCATATCGTCCTGGCCCGCCTGCCGGACGCACCAGCCGGCACCAAAGGCATTTCGCTGTTCATCGTGCCGAAGTTCCTGCCCAATGCCGAAGGCGGCGTGGGCGAGCGCAATGGCGTGAGCTGCGGTTCCATCGAGCACAAGATGGGCATCCATGGCAACGCTACCTGCGTGATGAACTTCGATGCGGCAACCGGCTACCTGATCGGCCCGGCCAACAAAGGCCTGAACTGCATGTTCACCTTCATGAACACTGCTCGCCTGGGTACCGCGCTGCAAGGCCTGGCGCATGCCGAGGTGGCCTTCCAGGGTGGCCTGAAGTACGCCCGTGAGCGCCTGCAGATGCGTTCCCTGACTGGCCCGAAAGCGCCGGACAAGGCTGCCGACCCGATCATCGTCCACCCGGACGTGCGCCGCATGCTGCTGACCATGAAAGCCTTCGCCGAAGGCAACCGTGCGATGGTGTACTTCACTGCCAAGCAGGTGGACATCGTCAAGTACAGCCAGGACGAAGAAGAGCGCAAAAAGGCTGACGCCCTGCTGGCGTTCCTGACCCCGATCGCCAAGGCGTTCATGACCGAAGTCGGTTTCGAAGCGGCCAACCACGGCGTGCAGATATACGGCGGCCATGGCTTCATCGCCGAGTGGGGCATGGAGCAGAACGTGCGCGACAGCCGTATCTCCATGCTGTACGAAGGCACCACCGGCATTCAGGCCCTCGACCTGCTCGGCCGTAAAGTGCTGATGACCCAAGGCGAGGCCCTGAAGGGCTTCACCAAGATCGTGCACAAGTTCTGCCAGGCGCAGGAAGGCAATGAAGCGGTCAAGGAGTTCGTTGAACCGCTGGCGGCAATCAACAAGGAGTGGGGCGAGCTGACCATGAAAGTGGGCATGGCCGCCATGAAGGACCGCGAAGAAGTGGGTGCGGCCTCGGTGGATTACCTGATGTACTCCGGCTACGCCTGCCTGGCCTACTTCTGGGCCGACATCGCCCGCCTTGCAGCCGAGAAGCTGGCTGCCGGCACCAGCGAAGAGGCGTTCTACACCGCCAAGCTGCAGACTGCGCGCTTCTACTTCCAGCGCATCCTGCCGCGTACCCGTACGCATGTGGCGACCATGCTGTCGGGCGCCAACAACCTGATGGCGATGGACGAAGAGCACTTCGGCCTGTCGTACTGATTCAGCCGCTGTACCCAAAACCCGCCTGCCGTCACCGGCAGGCGGGTTTTTTCATTCTGCAGCCGGATGCCTATCCCTTGTAGGGGCAGCACAAGGCTGTTCCTACGGGGGCCGCGTCGGAACTGATATTCAACTGTTCATGTGCACTGCCGATGAAGTAAGGGCACAATGCCACTATTGATCTGCCGGGTTGGAGATTACCCTTGTTTCGTCTTAACGCTGTTCGCGCAAGCCACTTCCTGCCTTCGCTGATCCTGTTGCTGGCAGGGCTCGCCGCAGCCTATGTGAGAGACCTCAGCGTCTTTTTCACATCGCTGTTCAACGTCCTGCCTACCTTGGTGCTGCTGCTGGGCGGTGCCTACTGCGCGGTGTACCGCCGCCAGCGTGAGCTGTTCATGATGCTCACGGTGTACATCGCCTACTACCTGCTCGACACCCAGACCGACTTCTACCGTGACCATGGCCGCGTGCGCGAGGACGCGGCCGTGATCTTCCACCTGGTGTGCCTGCTGCTGCCCGCCCTGTTCGGGCTGTACGGTGCCTGGCAGGAACGTACCCACCTGCTTCAGGACATGGTCGCCCGCGGTGCCGTGCTGTTTGCCGTGGGCAGCGTGGCGGTAGCCCTCGAACAAAGCTACCCCGAAGCGCTGCTGACCTGGCTGGCGGAGATACGCTGGCCAACCTTGCATGGCCAGTGGATGAGCCTGATCCAGATGGTCTACCCCTTGTTCCTCGGCGTGTTCATCCTGCTGGTGGTGCAATACCTGCGCGCACCGCGGCCGCTGCACGCTGCGTTGATAACCGGCCTGCTGGGCATTTTCTGGATGCTGCCGCAAACCTTCATCCTGCCGTTCACACTGAACATCATGTGCAGCCAGGTGATGTTGATGATTGCCGCAGCGGTTGCGCACGAGGCCTACCAGATGGCCTTCCGTGACGAGCTGACCGGCCTGCCGGGGCGCCGTGCGCTTAACGAGCGCATGCAGCGCCTGGGGCGTAACTACGTGATCGCCATGACCGATGTCGACCACTTCAAGAAATTCAACGATACCCACGGGCACGACGTGGGCGACCAGGTGTTGCGCCTGGTCGCCAGCCGCTTGTCCAAGGTGACCGGCGGTGGGCGCGCTTATCGATATGGTGGTGAGGAGTTCGCCCTGGTGTTCGCCGGCAAGACCGCCGAGGAATGTGTGCCCCACGTGGAGGCCGTGCGCGAGGTGATTGCCAACTATGTGATGCACCTGCGCGACCAGAGCAGCCGCCCACAGGACGATACAAGCGGGCGCCAGCGCCGGGCGGGCAACAGCGGCGGGACGGTTTCGGTCACCATCAGCATCGGTGTGGCCGAGCGCCAGGTTGACCACCGTAACCCTGAGGCGGTGCTCAAATCCGCTGACCAGGCGCTGTACAGCGCCAAAGGCGCAGGGCGCAATTGTGTCATGGTGCATGGGCAACAATCGCAGCGCGGTGCAGTGCGTACGGAGTGACTGGGCAAGACTGGGCGGTCAGTTGATGACCCTATGTCTCGTAAAAGTTGTTCGGTTACACTGCCGGTAACCCCAGTGTCGCGGTTCCCCGAGACCGCCCCGACCCGACTAGCGAGAGGTTGTCATGGCTGACTATAAAGCGCCCCTGCGCGACATGCGCTTCGTACTGAATGAAGTCTTCAATGTGGCCGAGCAGTGGGCGCAGTTGCCCGGGCTGGCTGAGGTAGTCGATGCCGATACGGCCATGGCCGTGCTGGAAGAAGCCGGCAAGGTCACCGCCAAGACCATCGCGCCGCTCAGCCGCGGCGCCGATGAAGAAGGCTGCCACTGGGACAACGGTGCGGTAAGCACACCGGCCGGTTTCATCGAGGCCTACAACACCTACGCCGAAGGCGGCTGGGTAGGCGTGGGCGGCGACCCGGTGTTCGGCGGCATGGGCATGCCCAAGGCCATCTCGGCCCAGGTCGAGGAAATGGTCAACGCCTCCAGCCTGGCGTTTGGCCTGTACCCGATGCTGACTGCTGGCGCCTGCCTGTCGATCAATGCGCACGCCAGCGAAGCGCTGAAGGCCAAGTACCTGCCGAACATGTACGCCGGCGTTTGGGCGGGGTCAATGTGCCTGACCGAGCCGCATGCCGGTACCGATCTGGGCATAATCCGCACCAAGGCCGAGCCGCAGGCCGACGGCAGCTACAAGGTCAGCGGCACCAAGATCTTCATCACCGGTGGCGAGCACGACCTGACCGAGAACATCATCCACCTGGTGCTGGCCAAGCTGCCGGATGCCCCGGCGGGGCCGAAAGGCATTTCGCTGTTCCTGGTGCCGAAATTCCTGGTGAATGAAGACGGTAGCCTGGGGACGCGCAACCCGGCTACTTGCGGCTCGATCGAGCACAAGATGGGCATCCAGGCCTCGGCTACCTGTGTGATGAACTTCGACGAAGCGGTGGGCTACATCGTCGGTGAGCCGAACAAAGGCCTGGCGGCCATGTTCACCATGATGAACTACGAGCGCCTGGGTGTTGGCATCCAGGGCCTGGCCTCCGCCGAACGCTCCTACCAGAACGCGGTGGAATACGCTCGCGACCGGCTGCAGAGCCGCGCCCCGACCGGCCCGCATGCCAAGGACAAGGCCGCCGACCCGATCATCGTCCACCCGGACGTGCGCCGCATGCTGCTGACCATGAAGGCGCAGATCGAGGGTGGCCGCGCCTTCTCCACTTATGTAGCCATGCAACTGGACAGTGCCAAGTACAGCGAAGACGCCGCCGTGCGCAAGCGCAGCGAAGAGCTGGTGGCACTGCTGACACCGGTGGCCAAGGCGTTCCTCACCGACCTGGGGCTGGAGAGCACGGTGCATGGCCAGCAGGTGTTCGGTGGGCATGGTTATATCCGTGAGTGGGGGCAGGAGCAGCTGGTGCGTGATGTGCGCATTACGCAGATCTACGAAGGCACCAACGGCATCCAGGCCCTCGACCTGATGGGGCGCAAGGTGGTGGCCAGCGGTGGCGCGTACTACAGGCTGTTCTCTGATGAGATCCGCCAGTTCATTGCCAGTGCTGGTAGCGAACTGGACGAGTTTGCCAAGCCGTTGGCTGCCAGCCTCGACCAGCTCGACGGGCTGACCGAATGGGTGCTGGAACAGGCCAAGGGCAACCCGAATGAAATTGGCGCGGCGTCGGTCGAGTACCTGCATGCCTTTGGTTATGTGGCCTATGCCTACATGTGGGCGCTGATGGCGCGGGCGGCCAAGGCGGGTGAGGGGGACGAGGCGTTCTACTCGGGCAAGCTGGGGACGGCGCGGTTCTACTTTGCGCGGTTGCTGCCACGGGTGGATTCGCTGGTGGCATCGGTGAAGGCGGGGAGCGAGTCGCTTTACCTGCTGGATGCCGAGCAGTTCTGACGGATTCTGGGGCCGCTTTGCGGCCCATCGCGACGCAAGGCCGCTCCCACAGGTATCGCGTAGAGTTGGACAGTTGCGCGGTCCCATGTGGGAGCGGCCTTGTGCCGCGATGGGCTGCGCAGCACCCCAATTCACGGCATGAATCTTCTTTGTAAGCTTTTTCCTACACGACGTGGTGACTTTTCACCACTGTTCTCAGATTGGATCCACGGTTAATCTTTATCACATGGACGTTGCGCAGGAAGCGCAAAGGACAGATCAAGGAAGACGACGAAGGACCACCTGCCCAGGATGGCGGGGTGATACGGATGTCACAGGGAAACAGTCTGGAAAACCCCGCTTCGGCGGGGTTTTCTTTGTGCGCGTGTTTTTCAGGCCAGCACATCCAGCGGCGATGCGCCCAACAGGCGGGCGTCCGTCTCTTCCTCCAGCAGGGTGCGCAGCAGCTCTACAGACGCCTGCTGGCGCTGGGCATCGCGAAACACCAGGCCAACCTTCAGCGGCACCCGCGGCTCGCTCAACGGCTTCCACAGCAGGCCCTGATCATCCTCGGCGGCTTCTTTGGCCCGGCCCGGCAGAATGGTGGCCAGTGCCGTGTGCGCCAGGCTGTCGAGAATCCCCGCCATGTTGTTCATCTCTGCCTGTACGTGTGGCCGCCGCCCCTGGCTGGCCAGCTGCGCCTGCCAGATCTGGCGGATCTGGAACTCTTCGCCCAGCATCAGCATGGGCAATTCGGCTGCCTGGCGGATGGAAACCTTCTTGAAATCCTTCAGCGGGTGGGTATCGGGGATCACCAACTGCAGCTCGTCTTCGTACAGCAGCAGGCCATGCAGCCCGGGCTGGCGCGGTGGCAGGTAGCTGATGCCGATGTCCAGGCTGCCGTTGAGCAGCCGCCGTTCGATCTCCAGCCCCGACAACTCGTAGATCTGCACCACAAGGTGCGGCTGTGCCTTGCGCAGCCGTTCGAGGAGCTGTGGCACCAGGCTCGGCCGCACGGTCTGCAACACGCCGATAGCCAAGGTGCGAAGCGACTGGCCCTTGAAGTTGCGCATGGCCTCGTGGGCGCGCTGCAGGCCATCGAGCAATGGCAAGGCGTGGTTGTACAGGGTGTGGGCAGCCAGGGTGGGCAGCAGGCGCTTGTTGCTGCGCTCGAACAGGCTCAGGTCGAGGCTGTGTTCCAGTTGGCGGATCTGCTGGGAGAGTGCCGGCTGGGACAGTGACAGGCGCTCGGCGGCGCGGCCCACGTGGCCTTCTTCATACACCGCGACGAAATAACGCAGTTGGCGGAAATCCATAAGTAACACTTATCGAAAATGCTGGAAAAACGAAATGGTCGAAAACCCTCGCGAAGCCTAGTCTATCGCGGTATTCCAACGGGTTACAGCGATCATTGGGTCGATTGTTACCCCGGATGAAAAACACTTTTGATAGGCAAGGCAAAATATCGAGTGTCGGCACCAAGACCGCACCGTAGCCGCCCTTTACCGTGATTGGTTGGAGCCCTGATGAACCTGTTCAACCTGCGCCGCTCGGCCCCTGCCGCTGTCGCCGAGCCCAAGCGCGCGCCGGTGATCGTGCCGCACGCTGATGAGCTGTCGCGTGATCGCCTGATGCCCAGCGCCGAACGGGCAGCGCAGGTGTTCGTACGTGGTCAGGGCTCCTGGTTGTGGGATAACGAAGGGCGTGCCTATCTGGACTTTACCCAGGGTGGTGCAGTCAACAGCCTGGGCCATAGCCCCAGCGTGCTGGTGAAGGCACTGGGCAACCAGGCCCAGGCGCTGATCAACCCGGGCTCGGGCTTCCACAGCCGGGGCCTGCTGGGGCTGGTCAACCGCCTGTGCCAGAGCACCGGCAGCGAGCAGGCCTACCTGCTGAACAGCGGTGCGGAGGCCTGTGAAGGTGCGATCAAGCTGGCGCGCAAGTGGGGCCAGCTGCACCGCAACGGCGCCTATCACATCATCACTGCCACCCAGGCCTGCCATGGCCGCAGCCTGGGCGCCCTGTCGGCGTCCGACCCGCTGCCGTGCAACCGCTGTGAGCCTGGCCTGCCGGGCTTCAGCAAAGTGCCGTTCAACGACCTGGCCGCCCTGCACGCCGCCGTGGATTCGCGCACCGTGGCCATCATGCTTGAGCCAATCCAGGGCGAGGCGGGTGTTATCCCCGCCACCCAGGAATACCTCAAGGGCGTGGAAACACTGTGCCGTGAACTGGGCATCCTGCTGATCCTCGATGAGGTGCAGACCGGTATTGGCCGCTGTGGCGCGCTGCTGGCCGAGGAGCTGTATGGCGTGCGCGCCGACATCATCACCTTGGGCAAGGGACTGGGCGGCGGTGTGCCCCTGGCTGCCTTGCTCGCCCGGGGCACGGCATGCTGCGCCGAGCCTGGCGAACTGGAAGGCAGCCACCATGGCAATGCGCTGATGTGCGCCGCCGGCCTGGCTGTGCTGGACACCGTGCTGGAGCCTGGCTTCTTCGCCCAGGTGCAGGATAACGGCCGCCACCTGCGTGAAGGCCTGAGCCGCCTGGCTGGGCGCTATGGGCAGGGTGAGGTGCGCGGGCAAGGCCTGCTGTGGGCACTGCAACTGAAAGAAAACCTGGCCAAAGAGTTGGTGGCAGCGGCCCTGCATGAAGGCCTGCTGCTCAATGCACCGCAAGCGGATGTGGTGCGTTTGTCGCCAGCGCTGACCGTGAGCAAGGGCAACATCGACGAAATGCTGCTGCGCCTGGCCCGCGCCTTTGCCCGCCTGCATGCCCAGCAGCAGGCCCGCCGCGAAATGCCGGCGTAGCTGTTTGGCAAGACCGAGAATTCTACGAACCGTCTGGCGTTCCTGCGCATCGCCCCTGGCCTGTTTTATTCGGCCCGGGGCGTTTTTTTTTGCCTGTGGAACCTCTGTGGCGGGCGGCTAGTCTTTGATGTAACCCTTCAGGAGAGACTCGCATGGACTTTATTCGCATCATCATCGCCATTCTTCTGCCACCGCTGGGCGTGTTTCTGCAGGTGGGGTTTGGCGGGGCGTTCTGGCTGAATATTCTGCTGACCTTGCTGGGTTACATTCCGGGGATCGTGCACGCGGTGTACATCATCGCCAAGCGGTGAAGTTTTCTGGGGCCGCAAAGCGGCCCCAAAATCTCAGGTCTCCAACACCCGGCAATAAAACTTCCACTCCTCTTCCAACGCATGCGCCAGGTTATCCGCTTTGCGGAACCCATGCCGCTCCCCCGCATAGAAGTGCCCTTCAGCCTCGATGCCGTTAGCCTGTAACGCCGCCAGCATGGCGCGGGTCTGCTCTGGCACCACCACAGCATCCAGCTCACCCTGAAAGAAAATCACCGGCACCTTGATCTGCCCTGCATGCAGCAGCGGCGTGCGCTGGCGATAGCGTTCGGCATCCTGGAGCGGGTCGCCGATCAGCCAGTCCAGGTAATCCCCTTCGAACTTGTGGGTGGCACGGCCCAGGGCAACCGGGTCGCTGACCCCGTACAGGCTGGCGCCGGCGCGGAACACGTCATGGAACGCCAAGGCGCACAAGGTGGTGTAGCCACCGGCGCTACCGCCGCGGATAAACGCCTTGTGCTTGTCGACCAGGCCTTGAGCAGCCAGGTATTCGACCGCTGCGCAAGCATCGGCCACATCGCTCTCGCCCCAGCGCAGGTGCAATGCCTGTCGGTATTCCCGGCCATAGCCGGTGCTGCCCCGGTAGTTCAGGTCGGCCACGGCAAAGCCGCGTTGGGTCCAGTACTGGATGCGAGGGTCGAGCACGGGATAGCAGGCCGACGTCGGCCCGCCGTGGATGAACACCACCAGCGGGGCGGCGCCTTGCGCCTGCGCTGGCGGGTAGAAGAAACCATGGGCCTGCTCGCCGTCACTGCCATAGCGGATAGGCTGCGGCAGGCTGATCTGCTCCGCCGGCAGCATCTCGACACCACCGGCCAGCACGCGGACCTCGTGGTTGCGGCGGTCGATGGCAATCACTGCCGGCGGGCTGATGGGCGAGGCGGCAATGGCATACAGGTTTTCGCTGTCCATGGCCAGGCTGCGAAAGCGTGTGTAGGCACTGGCGTAACGCGCCATGCGGCCATCTTCATGACGCAGCCCCAGTTGCCCGAAGCCATCTTTGAACCAGCTGGCCAGGTAGCTTTGCGGCCCCAGCGCCAACCAGGTACAGGTGCCCAGTTGCCAAGGCGCAGCCGCGTGGTCGGCAGGCCCGGCAGGCAACGCCTGCCAGTGGCCATCGACTTCCCCCCAGGGCTGCCAGAAGCCATTGCGGTCGGACAGGCAGTAGAGCCGGCCTTCGGCATCGAAGCGCGGCTGCTGCAGCGACTCACCATCGCTGGCCACGCACTGCGCGGGGCCCCAGTGGCCACTGCTGTCGCGTACGCGGCACATCAATCGGGTGAGGGTCCAGGGCTGTGCCGGGCGGTCCCATTCGATCCACGCCAGGCGCATGCCATCGTCACTCACCGTGGGTGAGGCGTAGAAATCGGCGCCCTCGGCGAGCACTTCGCGGCTGCTTTCAGCCAAAGCCACCAGGCGATGCTCTACCTGCTCGGCATGGCGCTCCTCCACGGCCAGCACCTGGCCATGGTGCCACTGCACATCGCCGTAGCGGCAGCTGGCATCCTGGGTCAGCGCACGCGGTGGCACATCGTCCAGCGGCTGGGTGTAGACCTGCTGGTCCTTTTCGTTGACGAACACCAGCCCGTCGCCACCCAGGCAAAAGCTGCCACCGCCATATTCGTAGACCCGGCTGCGCACGCTGAAACCATCCGGGGTCAGGCAGCGGGCCTGGTGGTACAGCCAGTGCCAGATACGGCAAGCACCGTCGGCGGGGCGAAATTCGATCCAGAACAGCCCGTCGGCACTGACTTTGAGTTCGGTGAAGTCGGTACCGGCGGCAACTGCCTGGGCCGCGCTGAATTCAGCCGCGGGCGATGACACGGGAGTTTCGATCATTGCGGAAGGTCATCTGTTCAATGGCGAGCTGGGCGGTTTCCGCCTCCTCGCGGGCCTTGAGGATGATGCCGTGCTCGGCCGACTTGGCGCACACAGGGTCGGCGTTGCTGGCATCGCCGGTCAGCATGAAGGCCTGGCAGCGACAGCCGCCGAAATCCTTTTCTTTTTCGTCGCAGGAGCGGCACGGTTCGCGCATCCACTCATAACCACGGAAGCGGTTGAAGCCAAACGACTCATACCAGATATGGTGCAGGTCGTGGTCGCGTACATTGGGGAACTTCACGGGCAGCTGGCGGGCGCCGTGGCAGGGCAGCGCGGTGCCGTCCGGGGTAATGGTGAGAAACAGGTTGCCCCAGCCATTCATGCAGGCCTTGGGGCGCTCTTCGTAGTAGTCCGGAGTGACGAAGATCAGCTTGCACGGGTTGCCCTCGGCCTTGAGCTTTTCCCGGTACTCGTTGGTGATGCGCTCGGCCCGCTCCAGTTGCTCGCGGGTTGGCAGCAGCCCCAGGCGGTTGAGGTGCGCCCAGCCGTAGAACTGACAGGTGGCAAGCTCGACGAAGTCGGCTTCCAGGGCAATGCACAGCTCGATGATGCGGTCGGTCTTGTCGATGTTGTGCCGATGGGTGACGAAGTTGAGCACCATCGGGTAGCCGTGGGCCTTTACGGCACGGGCCATCTCCAGCTTTTGCGCAAAGGCCTTCTTCGAGCCGGCAAGCAGGTTGTTGACCTGCTCGTCGCTGGCCTGGAAGCTGATCTGGATATGGTCCAGGCCGGCCTTCTTGAAATCGGCGATGCGCGCTTCGGTCAGGCCGATGCCCGAGGTGATCAGGTTGGTGTAGTACCCCAGCCGGCGGGCTTCGCCGATCAGCTCGGCAAGGTCCTGGCGCACCAGCGGTTCACCGCCGGAAAAGCCGATTTGCGCGGCGCCCATTTCCCGCGCTTCGGCCATCACCTTGAACCACTGTGCGGTGCTCAGCTCCTGGCCCTGGGCGGCAAAGTCCAGCGGGTTGGAGCAATACGGGCACTGCAGCGGGCAGCGGTAGGTGAGCTCGGCCAGCAGCCACAGCGGCAGGCCGACCTCGGGCGTAGGCGGCAAATCAGGCGAGGACGATCCAGTGTTCGGCACGGGCCACCTCCATGAACTGCTCGATGTCATCGGCTACTTCCGGGACATCGGGGAATTGCTGTTCGAGTTCGCTGATGATGGCTGCCACGTCACGCTGGCCGTCGATCAGGCCACCGATCAGGCTGGCGCTTTCGTTGAGCTTGATCATGCCCTCGGGGTACAGCAACACATGGCCCTTTTGTGCCGGCTCGTACTGGAAGCGGTAGCCGGGGCGCCAGCTCGGCACCTGATTGCGATCCAGACTCATAGGGTGATCCCCTTGTGCCACACCCGGTCCTGGGTGACGGAGTGATAAGGCGGGCGGTTCAACTCGTAGGCCATGCTCATGGCGTCGAGCATGCTCCAGAGGATATCCAGCTTGAACTGAAGTATCTCCAGCATACGCTCCTGGCCCGCGCGGGTGGTGTAGTGCTGCAGGGTAATCGCCAGGCCGTGCTCCACGTCACGCCGGGCCTGGCCCAGACGGGTGCGGAAGTACTCGTAGCCGGCCGGGTCGATCCACGGGTAGTGCTGTGGCCAGCTGTCCAGTCGCGACTGGTGGATTTGCGGGGCGAACAGTTCGGTCAGCGAGCTGCTGGCCGCTTCCTGCCAGCTGGCGCGGCGGGCGAAGTTGACGTAGGCGTCCACGGCAAAGCGTACGCCGGGCAGTACCAGCTCCTGGGAGCGCAGCTGGTCCGGGTCGAGGCCGACCGCCTGGCCAAGGCGCAGCCAGGCTTCGATGCCACCGTCCTCGCCGGGTGCGCCGTCGTGGTCGAGCAGGCGCTGGATCCACTCGCGGCGTACCTCGCGGTCCGGGCAGTTGGCCAGGATCGCGGCATCCTTCATCGGGATGTTGACCTGGTAGTAGAAGCGGTTGGCTACCCAGCCCTGGATCTGCTCGCGGGTGGCGCGCCCTTGGTACATCGCCACGTGGTACGGGTGATGGATGTGGTAATAGGCGCCCTTGGCGCGCAGGGCCTGCTCGAATTCGGCAGGGGACATTGGCAGTGCGTCGCTCATTCGGCTGGCTCCTGTAAAGCTGAGTCTCGGCTCGATCCCTGTGGGAGCGGGTTTACCCGCGAACACCGGCGAAGCCGGTGCCATACACTGTGTTGGATTCTTCGCGGGTGAACCCGCTCCCACAGGGGGACTTTGTTGCTTGTGCGATCTGGGTGTTACAACTCGATGCTCATGCCATCGAAGGCAACTTCGACGCCCCGGCGCAGGACTTCGGCGCGCTCGGGTGAGTCTTCGTCGAGAATCGGGTTGGTGTTGTTGATGTGGATAAGTACCTTGCGCTGGCGCGGGAAGCCGTCGAGCACTTCCAGCATGCCGCCAGGGCCGTTCTGGGCCAGGTGACCCATCTCGCGGCCGGTGCGGGTGCCCACGCCACGGCGCTGCATTTCGTCGTCTTCCCACAGGGTGCCGTCGACCAGCAGGCAGTCGGCACCGTGCATCATCGCCAGCAGGTTTTCGTCTACCTGGCCCAGGCCCGGTGCGTAGAACAGCTTGCCGCCGGTGCGGGTGTCTTCGACCATCAAACCCAGGTTATCGCCCGGGTGCGGGTCGAAGCGGTGCGGGGAGTAGGGCGGCGCGGCACTGCGCAGCGGAAACGGGGTGAACTTGAGGTTTGGGCAGGCGTCGATCACGAAGCTGCCTTCCAGCTCGATGCGGTTCCACTGCAGGCCACCGTTCCAGTGGCTGAGCATGTTGAACAGCGGGAAACCGGTGGTCAGGTCCTGATGGACCATGTCCGTGCACCACACCTGGTGCGGGCAACCTTCGCGCAGGCTGAGCAGGCCGGTGGTGTGGTCGATCTGGCTGTCCAGCAGGACGATGGCGTTGATGCCGGTGTCGCGCAGGGCACGGGCCGGCTGCATCGGCGCAAAGGCCTGGAGCTGGGCGCGGATGTCGGGCGAGGCATTGCACAGCACCCAGTGCACGCCGTCGTCGGACAGGGCGATGGACGATTGGGTGCGCGCCGTGGCACGCAGGGTGCCGTCACGGTAGCCCTTGCAGTTGACGCAGTTGCAGTTCCACTGCGGGAACCCGCCACCGGCGGCGGAGCCGAGAACCTGGATGTACATGGCCACTCTCTATGCAGAAAACCGTGTCGTAAAAACGAAAACGCCCCGGCGGGCCGAGGCGTTGAGGCGCAAGCCTGGCTTAGCGGCTTGCGAAGTACATGGTGACTTCGAAACCGATACGCAGGTCAGTGTAAGCAGGTTTGGTCCACATGGAATTACTCCTTCCGAATGAGGGTTGGGTTGCTCAGCTACTACTTGGGTACCGCCATGGGCCGGCAGTTCCCTGAAACTGGGATTGCGCTATCTTACAAGAAAAATTTGTACCGAAAGGTTAATTATTCGAAAAGCGCCGTTGCAACTGGCGTAACAATCGCGAGGTTGTTCACTGCCATTCAAGGGTTGGCGCGGCAGCGTTGGCCAAGCAGAGCCAAGGGCAATCCTTATCGAGCAGGGTGCCCAGCAGCTGGTCCAGATCCGTCTGCCGCGTCTTCAAGATAGCCCTGCGCAGCTCATCCAGCGTGCCGGGTTGTGTAGCCAGGTGTGTCTGCCATGCCCATTCGGCAACGTCGGCGTTGGCCATGGCGGGCTCGTCGAATTGCTCGGCCAACGCCACGCGAGCGCCCGGATCCAGCGTGATGCCTTGCCGCAGCAGGGTGAGCAGGTGGTCGAGGACCTGCGCTTGGCGGGTATGTGGCGACTGCACCCCGAACAACAGGCCGCCGACACCCTCGACCTGACGAAAGGTACTGAACACCGCGTAGCCGAGTTGCAGCTCTACCCGCAGCCGTTGGTAAACCGGCCCTTGCAGCAATTGCGCAAGCACGCGGCCGCTGGCTTCGCTGGCCGCAGGGAGCGGGCAGAACAGCAACAGGGCGTGTTCACTGCCGGGTACTTCGGCGTGCTGCCAACGGTGGCTGGCCCATGTAGGCGGGGGGGCAGGCAGCGAGCCTTGCCCAGGGCAGTGCTGTAACGCAGTGCCCAAAGCGCTTAGCGCAGCAGCGTCGAAACCTGTGGCAAGGCCATGCCAGCGGGCGTGCTGCCACAAGCTGTCGAGTTGCGACTGCGTCGGCATGCTGGCAGGCGCACTTGCGGGGTGGGCGCCCACTACCGCGTCGGGCAGTTGCTTGAGCAAGGCCCTGATGGGGATCAGTGGCGGTGGCGTCGCCGTGCTGGGCTGCCAGCAACTGGTTGCTGGCTTGAGCATCAGGGCCAAGGCCTGCTCCACTGCCCGAAGCACCGCTGCCGGTTGCCCGGCGCAGCGCAATTGCCAGTATTCGCCAACGGCACTGAACAGCAGTTGCACCGACGCGCGCTCGCAGCGCTCCTGCAGTGGGGCCAGCGCCTGTTCCAGCACGCCCTGCAAGCGCTGGCGCAAGGGCGAAGGCAGGTGCCAGCGCAGGTAAAGCGCGGCGTACTGACGGGTGCCAGGCAGCAGGTCGCTGGTCTTCAGGGCCGCCGGTAGAGGTTGCGCCGGGGCATTGGGCAAATCTGCCATCAGCAAGGGGTCGACGGGGGGCAGTTGCCATTGCCCATGCGCTTGGCCCGGCAGGCCCTGGAGCAGTGCGCCCAAAGCCTGCAGGCCTTGCGCATCCAGCTTGGCGAACGGCTGGCCCGTGCTGTCCCGGCGAGCCAGCTCAAGCGCGCCGGCGCTGCGTTCACGGCTGAGCTGCAGCAGGCCGAATGCGTGGTTCATCTGCACAAGGTCGGCCTGGCGGATGAAGCTGAACCAACCCTGCAGCAGAGCATCTGCTTCGTCCGGTTTGGCGCTTGCGCTGAGCTGCAGGTCGATGTGCCAAAGTAACTGCCCGGCGAAGCTGTACAACCTCTCGGCCTTGAAGCTTTGCAGCCAGCCGCGTTGGCGCAGCGCATGCAGCCAGGTACCCGGGCGGTTGTCGCCCAGGCAACTGATCAGTAATTCCAGGGCCTGCTCGGCACCTGCCGGTAGCTTTTCATGGGTGAACACCAGGCGCGTGTTCGTTGGCGACAGTAGTGGTGGCAGCGTTTGTAGCGCCTGCGTACCCGTCGCGAACAGGCTGGCATGCTGCCTGCCCAGCTGTTCCAGTTCATCCAGCGCCTGTGGGCCACACAGGCTCAGGGTCATCTGGCCTCCCTGGTAATAGCGTTGGTGAAAGCCTTCGAGGGCTTGCTGAAAGGCGGGGTTCTGCAAGGCCAGGGTGTGCCGGTTACCGGCGTGAAAAGCCCCTAGCGGATGCCCCGGCGACACCGATTGCAGCAAGGCAAACTGCTGCTGAGCCTGCGGGTTGCGCGACCAGGCGATGAACTCGGCGTGGATCACTTCGCGTTCGCGGCGTTGGCGCTCGATGCCCAGGTCCGGTTCGGCCAGCATCTGGCACAGGCGCTCAAGGCCCCCGGCCAAGGCATTGGTCGGCACTTCGAAGAAGAAATCGGTGGCGCGTTCCCGGGTGCTGGCGTTGACCTGGCCACCGAGGGCCTGGACGTAGCGCATCAGGCCATCGTTCAGGGGGAACTGCGCGGTGCCGAGGAAGAAAAGGTGTTCGAGGAAGTGGGCCAGGCCGGGCCACCTGGCGGGAGCGTCATGGCTGCCCGCGTGCACCCGCAATGCGGCAGCCGAGCGCTTAAGGCGCGGGGCGTGGCGCAGGGTGAGCTGCAGGCCGTTGGCGAGGGTGAGGTGGCGGGTGGTGTCAGGCATGAAAACTCCGGGTAGGTGTTCATGCTAACCCATTTGTATGAGCAGGCCCGGCCTCTTCGCGGGCGCGCCCGCTCCTACAGGTATGGTGTGGCTTGCAGACTGACACCAATCCTGTGGGAGCGGGCGCGCCCGCGAATGGGACGTCAGCTTTTACGCAGGTGCAGTTCCTGGCGCAGGTCTGTCAGGTAAGGAAATGCCTCCCGCCCCTGCACCACCTGCTCATGCTCCAGCTCCGCCAGCAGCAGGCATTCATCCCGCCCACCCATGGCCAGCAGGCTGCCATCAGGGCCTATGATGCTGCTCTGCCCGCAATACTGGATGTCGTCTTCCGAGCCGCAATAATTGGCATACACCAGGTAGCACTGGTTTTCCTGCGCCCGCGCCCTCACGGTCACCTGGCAGACGAAGTCGTACGGGGCCATGTTCGCCGTCGGCACCAGGATCAGTTCGGCACCACCCAGCGCCAGGCGTCGGGCGTTCTCCGGGAACTCGATGTCGTAACAGATCAGCAGGCCGACTTTCCAACCGTCCAGTTCCACCACCGGGAAGTGATCGGCGCCGGCGCTGAACATCGCGCGGTCCAGCTCACCGAACAGGTGAGTCTTGCGGTAGTTGCACAGGCTGCGCCCGTGCGCGTCGATCAACTGCACACTGTTGTAGATCGCCCCATCATCACCACGCTCGGGGTAGCCATAGACGATCGCGATGCGGTGCGCCTGGGCTATTTCCACCACGTCCATCGCCGCCGGGCCATCGTCGGCTTCGGCCAGCCGCTCGACCTGGGGCAGGCCGATGTTGTAGCCGGTCAGGAACATTTCCGGGCACACCAGCAACTGTGCGCCGCGGTCGGCTGCCAGCTGCGCCTGGTGGCGCAGCCGTTGCAGGTTGCCGGGCACGTCCAGTGGCTTGGGGGCGCCCTGGAACAGAGCAATGCGCATGGTGCCTCCTTGAGTCAGTCTGCCAGGGCGATCGGGCCGATCTCGTCAAACACATCGCCCGGGCCGGGGTTGTCCGGGTGGGTCTGGCCACCGAAGTGGTTCATGATACCCCACACCGCATTCAGCGACGTCTGCACCGCGCCTTCCACCCACGCCGGGGTCCACGACACGTCGTCACCGGCGATGAACATGCCGCGCTGCTCGGCAGGCATGTCCTGCTGCATGAAATGCGCGTACATGCGCTGGTTGTAGCGGTAGTGGCCCGGCAGTGCGCCCTTGAAGGCGCCGAGGAAGTGCGGGTCGGCCTCCCAGGAAATGGTGATCGGGTCGCCGATGATGTGCCCGGCGATATCGGTCTTGGGGTAGATCTTCTTCAGCGCATCCAGGGCCAGCTGCACGCGCTTTTCCACCGGGTGCGGCAGCATCTTCAGCGCGTCGCTCATCCAGGCGTAGGACAGGCAGATCACCCCCGGCTTGTCGTCGCCGTTGTCGAACAGGTAGGTGCCGCGGGTGAGGCGGTCGGTGAGGGTCATGCTCATCAGGTCGCGGCCGGTTTGCGGGTCCTTGTCCTTCCAGAACGGCCGGTCGACCATGACGAACGTCTTCGACGATTGCATGTAGCGGGTGCGGTCCAGGGCCATCCACATTTTTTGCGAGAACAGCGATTCCTCGCAGTCGATCTGGGTGGTCAGCAGCCAGGTCTGGCAGGTGGCGAGCACGGCGCCGTAGTGCCGGGTGTCGCCCCAGTTATCGGTGACCGCCAGGCGGCCATCGGCGGCACGGGCGATGCGCTTGACCCCGGTGCGCGGCGCGCCGCCATGCAGGCCGCTCAGGCTGGTGCCCTCCGGCCAGTGGGCGCAGCGCTCCGGCACATGGCGCCAGATACCTTGCGGCACCTGCTCCACACCGCCGACGACCAGGTGCTGGTGGTCGTCGCAGTTGGTCATCACCACGCGGAAGATTTCCAGCATCGAGTTGGGGAAGTCCGAGTCCCATCCGCCGGTGCCAAAGCCGACCTGGCCGAACACTTCGCGGTGCTGGAAGCTCAGTTTGGCGAACGAGCGCGAGGTGGCCACGAAGTCGTAGAAGGTGCGGTCGTCCCACAGCGGCACCAGCTTGTTCCACAACTCCTTGAGCCGCGGTACATCGCGGTCGCGGATGGCTTGCTGGATGTCGGCGAACTGGGCGCCACTTTCCAGCGCATCGGCCCAGGCGTCGGCCACTTCGTGGAACAGCTTGGGCAGGTCGGTGGTTTTTTCGGCGTAGTAGGTCTGGCCTTCCAGGTCGATCACCGTGCTGCCCGAGGCCGGGGTCAGCGGGTTGGGGAAGGGCTTGGTCTCCAGGCCCAGCTTGTCCACGTAGTGATAGAACGCCGTGGACGACACCGGGAAACGCATGCCACCGAGTTCGGCGATGATCCCGTCGGTGCCGTTGAAGGCTTGCGAACGCAGCCGGCCACCCAGCTTGGAGGCCTCGTACACCACCGGCTTCAAGCCCAGCTTCATCAGCTCGTACGCCGCCACCAGTCCAGCGATACCGGCACCCACGATGGCCACTTCTTCACCTTGGCGATCTGCTGGGATGCTGCCCAGGCCTGCGGGGTGTTCCAGCCAGTCGTCGAAGGCGAAGGGGAAGTCCGGGCCAAAGATGGTGATGGGCTGCTTGCCGTCGGCGGGGTGGCGGTTTTTCTTGTTCATGAAGTGACCTTGCCAGAGAGGCTGCGCAGGGAGCGGAGCCTGAGTATAGGAGATGCCTGGCGGTCATTTTAGGGGTTTGGGGATTCGTTATTAAGGAGCATAGTGTTGTCTGAAAGTAGCTTTGCTCGTCGTATTAGCCGATTTTTCATTGCTTTTGACGAATCAAGCCAAAGATGCCAAATGATCCACCGTCTCAGGGTATTTCTGTACCAGACGAATCAGTGCGACTGCTTGCGCATTGGGTCTGGAGCGGCCTTGCTCCCAGTTTTCCAGCGTTCTGGCATTGGTTCGGAGATGGTTTGCGAACAGTGCCCTGGACATGTTGAGGCGCTGGCGCAGCTCCAGCAGTTCGTTGGGGACCAATGGGGCCAGTTCGGTGAGGCTGGCTTTGTTATCTGAGTGCTACTGAATTGCGGAATGTAACCCGGACAGAGGCTGGTAGGTTTTCGCACGACCGCCATGGCACACGACGCGATATCGAGTGGGACAAACAAGGCGGTCGCGCGAAATCCTCATAGGCATGACTGGCCGAAACAAACTTAGGAGCGAGCGCCATCTCGCGATGCGCCGCGCGGGCGGGGCTCGATCTTATAGGCGCTGCAAATCGCAAGGCGGGCACCCTTTGGCCTTTATGCGATCTGTCGGCCTGACATCAGTGAGCTTTAGGTAGGGCTGATCAGAAAATTCTTACGGCTCAGCACAATTTAAAGAATTACCCTACGGCCGCTATCGCCTCGGTCTGGCATCGCGGGAATCGCTTCACAGTTAACTTCACCGGGTCGCCGCAAATTCGGCGATCGGGCGTGAGAACCCGCTGATCTTTCTGGAGGCGCACTGCTATGGCAGCTGTGCGCGGGCAGGCTTTGTCTGGCCGGGTACGCGCCTCCAAGTTCGCCGGTTCTCACCTCGCGCATGGCTGCCACCCAATTCCCGTGAGAAGGATGCGATTGGCCGCCAATCACTCTTGTGATGTGGAGGCTATACCATGACCGACCGCTTACCCGACCAACCCGAGAAACTCAAACCCACCGCCGAAAAACCCTTCTGCAACTGCGAATCCAGCCACCCGCCGCTATTTGCCATTCGCCCCGGCATCGACGCCGCGGACGCCCTGGTCCATGCCTGCCTTTTGGCCCGTGGCCTCAATCAGGTCGCCACCGACTACGCCCAGCACCACGCCCCCGAGCGCAGCCGTGACATCGTCTGGTCGATGCAGCATTCTGCTGAAAGCCTTTCGGCAATCCTCGATGGCCTGCTCGACGGCCAGGAAGCCTGACCGCCAGCCCGCTTAGACCGGCTGCCCACGGTCCACCTTGCTGCTGAGAATGATCGATGTGGTGGTCTTCTCCACCCCGTCGACGCTACCGATCTGGTCGAGCAGCTGGTCCAGTTGTTCGGGCGAGTCTGTACGCAGCCAGGCCACATAGTCGAATTCGCCGCTTACCGCACATAGCTGCTGCACCTGGCCCATGGCACTCAGGCGGCGTACCACTTCCTTCCCGGAGCGCGGCTGCACCTTGATCCCCACGTACGCTTGCAGCCCGCCACCCATCACACTCTGACCCAAGCGCACGCCATAGCCTGAGATGACCTTGTTCTTCTCCAGCCGTTCCAGGCGCGAGTTGACGGTGGTGCGGGCGATGCCCAGCTGGCGCGCGAGGGTGGCGACGCTTTCGCGGGCGTTGATTTGCAGCAGGGCGATCAGCTGGCGATCGATTTCATCCAGCGTGATGGAGCGGGAATCCGACATGGCGAGTCTCTACGGTTGGCCTGCTAGCCTAGCCAGCGAGTGCCAATCAGGGCAAGGCCGGGCACAGCTGAACAATCCGGCGCGCTCCTACAGCGACCGCGCTGGCCTGGTGGCTGTGCCTTCGGCATGATGAAGCGCCAGTCCAACGGGAAACTCAGCGTGAACCTCGACCACCTGCTCGAATGCTGGCGACTGGAAGTCTCCAACAAGAAAAGGCCCGGACGCCGTACCAGCCTGCTGTTCAACGTGCTGCGCCGTGCACGCAAGGACAACAAGCTGCGCTTTCTGTTTGCCTTCCGCCTGGCCCAGTACCTCGACGCCCGCGGCGGCCTGCTCCGGCGTCACGCGCGGCGCATGCAACAGCGGCTCAACCTCAAGTACGCGGTGGACATCGACATCGGCGCACAGATCGCGCCCGGCCTGCGCATCGCACACCTGCCTGGGGTGGTGATCACCCGGCACGTGAGCATCGGGCGCAATTTCTTTGTTCGGCAAAACTGCTCGATCGGCATCAAGACCCTCGGCTTGGCGGAATACGCGCTGCGCATTGGCGACAACGTGAGCATGGGCGCCAACAGTTGCATCGTTGCCGACTGTATCGAGATTGGTGACGACGTGGTGATCGGAGCGATGTCGCTGGTTACGCGGGATATTCCGGATGGCATGACGTTCTACAACCCGCGGCAGGTCGAGATGCGGCCGAGAGAGACGTAACCAGAAACGTTACATTTTTGAGGCTGTAGGCGTGTTGCTCGAATGGTACTGTCTGGTGCAACCATTGCACTGTATGATTAGCCCATGCCCACGATCCATCGATTGTCCAATTGCGTAATCTGCCTGTATGCAAATGATCATCTGCCCCCGCATTTCCATCTGCGATTCAGTGATGGTCGTCAGGCACTGATCGCGATCAATGACTTGACTCCGGTGGCCGGCTTTGGTGGTTCGCGGGTTTCCCAGCGCGAGATGAGCGAAGCGCTCGAATGGGCTTCGCGGAACAGGGCTCGACTGCTAGCAATTTGGGAGGAGCTGAATCCATGACCAACAAACAATTCCAGCTGACAGAGGTCGCCGCGGTGGCCCCCGCTTCATTGCTGCTGACCTTTGCGGACGGGCAGCAATTCACGGTGGCGCTGGATGAAATCATCGGGAAACACACGACGTTGGCCCCGCTTGCCGACCCCGAGGTATTCGCAACGGCTGCCATTGGCGAGTGGAATGACACGGTCATCTGGGCCAACAACGACAATCTTGAACTTGCTGCTGACAACCTGCGTGCACGAGCGGTTGAACAGGCAGGGGAGTGTTCACATGAACTCATCTGGAATTGGATGGCCAAGCATGAGTTGACGTTGGATCGTGCTGCACAGGAGCTCGGGCTGAGCAGGCGGATGTTGGCTTATTACCGTAGTGGCGAAAAACCCGTGCCGAAGACTGTGGCCCTGGCTATGAAAGGATGGGAAGCACTTCGGTTGGCTGAGGCGCGAGCAAACAGCGCATCTCGTCACACGTCTGGCAAGTACACAGACAGTTTGGTGGGGGCGGGGCATGTACGGAAGAAGAGAGCGTAACTGCGTAGCCGATCCACAGCCAAAAAAAGCCGCGCATTTGCGCGGCTTTCGTATTTGGTGGGCCCACACGGACTTGAACCGTGGACCAAAGGATTATGAGTCCTCTGCTCTAACCAACTGAGCTATAGGCCCTCAGTAAGTGGCCGGATTATAACGAGGGTTTCGCACCTGTGCCATCTGAAAGATCCGATAGTGCTATGCGAAGAAACGTTGCCGCGAACTCGCTTGGCGGCAGCGGGAGGCTGACGATGTAGCCCTGGATCTGCTCGCAGCCCTCGGCCGCCAGGAAGCGTTGCTGAGCCTGGTTTTCCACGCCCTCGGCAATGATGGTCAGTTGCATGCTGCGGCCCAGGGCAATGATCGCACGGGCGATGGCGGCGTCGTGGGGGTCGTCGGGCAGGCCACGGATGAACGACTTGTCGATCTTGAGAATGTCCAGCGGCAGGCGCTTGAGATAGCTCAGCGATGAATAGCCGGTGCCAAAGTCGTCGATGGCCAGCTGCACGCCCAGTTTTTTCAGCTGGTACAGCACGGCCAGCGCTTCTTCCGCTTGGCTCATGATGAAGTTTTCGGTGATCTCCAGTTGCAGGTCACCCGCCTTGAGCTGGTAGTGCTTGAGCAACTGTTCGATGCGCCGGGCCAGGTGTGGCTGGCGTAGCTGGGCGCCGGCGAGGTTGATCGACAATGGGCCGAAGGGTTCGTAGTGCTGCTTCCAGGCCTGCATCTGCCGACAGGCTTGTTCCAGTACCCAGTCGCCGAGCTGGAGGATGGTGCCGTTCTCTTCTGCCAGGTGGATGAAGTGCTCTGGCGGCACTTCACCAAAGGTCGGGTGGCTCCAGCGGATCAGCGCCTCGGCGCCTACCAGGTTCTGGGTCTTGAGGCTGAGCTTGGGCTGGAAGCACAGGCTCATTTCGTTGCGTTCGACGGCTCGGCGCAGCTCGTGCTCCAGGGCGATGCGCTCGCTGGCCTGGGCGGTCAGGTCGCGGGTGTAGGCTTCAACGCGGTTGCGGCCTTTGGCTTTGGAGCGGTACATGGCAGCGTCGGCGTTGCGGATCAGCGTGGCCACGTCGGTGCCGTCCTGCGGATACAGGCTGATGCCGATGCTGGCGCTGGTGAAGAACTCGTGCTCACCGGCCTGGAACGGTGCGACAAAGCAGGCCAGCAGCTTGTTGGCGATGGTGCTGGCGTCACTGGGCTTGTGCAGGCCGGGCAGCAGGATGATGAACTCGTCGCCGCCCAGGCGGGCCACGGTGTCGACGTCCCGCACCTGTTCTTTCAAGCGCTGTGCGATGCCCTTGAGCAGCAGGTCGCCGACCGGGTGGCCAAGGCTGTCGTTGATGTGCTTGAAGCGGTCGAGGTCAAGGAACAGCACCGCGCCCTGGCGGTTGGACACCTGAGCGCAAGTGAGCACGGCCTGCAGGCGGTTCTCGAACAAGGCACGGTTCGGCAGGCCCGTCAGCGGGTCGTGGTGGGCCTGGTAGTCGAGCTTGGCCTGGGCGTGCTTGAGGCTGGAAATGTCGGCGAACACGGCAACGAAGTGGGTGATCTCGCGTTCGCTGTTGCGCACCGCACTGATGGTCAGCCAGCCGGGGTACAGTTCGCCGTTCTTGCGCTTGTTGTAGATCTCACCTTGCCAGTGGCCCTCGGCAGTAAGCTGGTGCCACATGGCGGCATAGAAGGCGCTGTCATGCTGGCCGGAGGCAAGCAGGCGAGGGGTCTGGCCGAGGGCTTCGATCTCGCTGTAGCCGGTGATTTCGCTGAAGGCGCGGTTGACGGCACTGATGCGTTGGTCGATGTCGGTGATCAGCACGCCTTCGGCGGTGTTCTCGAACACGGTGGCGGCCAGCTGCAGTTTTTCCTGCATCAGGTGGCGCTCGGTGATGTCGCGGGCGATGGTCAGCATGCAATCGACGCCGCCAATCGGCAGGGGCCTGGCGGACAGCTCGCACAGGCGGATCTGCCCGTCGCTGCGGCGGATGTGGCAGGTGAAGTCGCGCACGAAGCCGTCGCGGTTGAGCTGGTCGACCATGCGTTTGCGTTCGTTGAGGTCGACCCAGATACCCAGGTCAAGCGAGGTCTGGTCGATGGTCGGGTTGAGGTCGTAGCCTGTGAGGCGGCAGAAGCCTTCGTTCACCTCAAGCAGCAAACCGTCGCTCTGGCGCGACAGCAGCAGGCCGTCGGGCGAAGCGTGGAAGGCCTTGGCGAATTTCTCTTCCGAGGTTTGCAACTGCCCCTGGGTTTCCTTGAGCTGGCTGATGTCGCGCACCGCCACCACCAGTGCCGGGGTGCCGTCGAGTTCGAAGGTTTCGGCCGAGGTGAGGCCGGTGAACAGTTGGCCATTGCTGCGCCGGAAGCTCATTTCCAGGTTGCGGATGCCGCCTTGGTGCAGGCGCTCAAGCAGCGGGGGGCCGGAGCCTTCGACACCCCACAGGTGCAGATCCGTAGCGCTGCGGCCAAGCACCTGTCCCGCGGTCAGGCCGATCTGCTCTTCGAAGGCTTCGTTCACCTCCAGCAGGCAGCCGTCGCTGTGGCGGGCGATCAGCAGAATGTCGGGGCACTGCTGGAACACCGAGGCAAACTTTTGTTCGGAAAGGCGTAGGGCGTCCTCGGTACGCTTGGTTTCGCTGATGTCGATCATCAGCCCGCGCATCACTGGCTGGTGCCCGTGTTCGATCATGCTGACGATATTGCGTACCCACAGGGGCTGGCCGTCAGCCCGGATTACCCGATAGTCCAGGCTATGGTCGCGTCCGGCTGCGGTTTCGCTGTCGCAGTAGGCCTGGGCCCAGAGGGCGTCCTCCGGATGCAGGATGCTGCGCCAGAAGCCCGGCCTGAGCCAGTCGCTCAGCGGGTAGCCAAGCAAGTCTTCGGCATGTGGGGAGACGTAGCTGTAGGTGAAGTCGTTGGCATCGGCTTCCCAGGCGATGGCGGACAGGCTCTCGACCAGGCCGCGGTAGTGGTACTCGCTGCTGCGCAGCTCCTGCTCCAGTGCGATACGCCGGGAAATTTCCGAGCTGAGCCGACGATTGATACGGATCACCACGGCCAGCACGGCCATCAGCAACAGCACCGTTGGCAGGCCATACACCAGCAGGTCAGACCAGAACATCCGTTGGTCGACCACATTACCCACCCAGCGCTGCTGGATCTGGCTGACTTCGCCGCTGCTCATGTCGGCCATGACTTTGTCCAGAATGCCCACCAGCACTTTGTTGTCGCGTGGTGCGGCCATGGCCAACTGGTAGCGGTAGGGCGTTTCGCCACTGACGTAGAGCCCATCGAGCTTGAGCTGGCGCAGGCTCCAGATGCTTGAAGCGAGGTCGCCGACCACGGCGTCCACCTGATCGGTGGCCAAGGCCTGCAAGGTGGAGCTCACATTGGGCAGTGCCACCAGGTTGAGGTCGGGGTGATGCGTACGCAGCAGTTCGTGCGGGGCGTAGTTTTCGACCACGGCTATCTTCAGGCCGTACAGGTCGTCCAGTTTGCGCGGTTGTGCGCCGCCTTTGTGGGCGAGGATGACGATGGGGAAGTCGAGGTACGGGCGGGTGAAGGCCAGGTAGCCTTGGCGTTCGGGGGTGGACATGATACCGGGCAGCAGGTCGATGCGGTTTTCCCGCGCTTGCGCCAATACCTCGGTCCAGCTGCTGGGCTCGACCGGTTTAAGCGTCACGCCCAGGCGTTGCTGGATCGCGGCGATGTAATCGGCGGCCAATCCCTGGTACCGGCCCTCCTGGTCGCGAAACTCGAACGGTGGCCAAGAGGCGTCTACGCCCAGGCTCAGCTGTTGGTGGGCAGCCAGCCAGGCTTTCTCCTCGTCTGTCAGGGTCAGGGCGCCGGCCGTTGTGTTCCACAAAATCAGGAGCAGCAGCAGAATGGCCGGCATGAGCGGCATAGCGGCCTCGCATTTTTGGGGTCTGACGTCGAGTGTAGACGGGCATTGCGCAAGCGTGGGGTAAGCGAGATACGTGTAGGAGCAGCTTTGTGCTGCGAATGGGCCGGTATGGGCGCAGGTGTACGGTGACCCGGATGGCCTCTTCGCAGCACAAGGCTGCCCTACAGGGACCGCGAGCGTTTCAAAAGACAGAAAAGAAAAACCCCGGCCTGGGCCGGGGTTTTGTCATCACTCGTCGAGGAAGGAGCGCAGATGCTCGCTGCGAGTCGGGTGGCGCAGTTTGCGCAACGCCTTCGCTTCGATCTGACGGATCCGCTCACGCGTTACGTCAAACTGCTTACCCACCTCTTCGAGGGTGTGGTCGGTGTTCATGTCGATACCGAAGCGCATGCGCAGCACCTTGGCTTCGCGTGCAGTCAGGCCCGAGAGCACGTCACGGGTGGCTTCCTTGAGGCTTTCGACCGTGGCCACGTCGATCGGGGACTGCATGGTCGAGTCCTCGATGAAGTCGCCCAGGTGCGAATCTTCGTCGTCACCGATCGGGGTTTCCATGGAGATCGGCTCTTTGGCGATCTTCAGTACCTTGCGGATCTTGTCCTCAGGCATTTCCATGCGCTCGCCCAGCTCTTCCGGGGTCGGTTCGCGACCCATTTCCTGCAGCATCTGGCGGGAAATACGGTTGAGCTTGTTGATCGTCTCGATCATGTGCACCGGAATACGGATGGTGCGTGCCTGGTCGGCGATCGAACGGGTGATCGCCTGGCGGATCCACCAGGTGGCGTAGGTCGAGAACTTGTAGCCGCGACGGTATTCGAACTTGTCCACCGCTTTCATCAAGCCGATGTTGCCTTCCTGGATCAGGTCGAGGAACTGCAGGCCACGGTTGGTGTACTTCTTGGCGATGGAGATCACCAGACGCAGGTTCGCCTCGACCATTTCTTTCTTGGCGCGACGGGCCTTCGCTTCACCGATCGACATGCGACGGTTGATGTCCTTGATCTCGGCAACGGTCAGGCCGGTTTCGGTCTCAAGGTCGATCAGCTTCTGCTGGCAAGCGACGATGGCGGCGTCCTTTTCACCCAGGGCAGCAGCCCATTTGGTGTTGCGCTTGGCCAGGTCACCGCTCCAGGTCTGGTCGGTTTCGTTGCTCGGGAACATGCGCAGGAAGTCGGCACGCGGCATGCGGGCATCACGCACGCACAGCTGCATGATGGCGCGCTCTTGCTGACGCAGACGGTTCAGGGCATCACGAACACGCTCTACCAGGACCTCGAACTGCTTGGGTACCAGCTTGATCGGCATGAACAGGTCGGCGAGGGCTTGCAGGGCCGCGATGCTTTCCTTGTGGGCACGACCGTGCTTCTTCACGACCTTGAAGGTCGCTTGAAGCTGGTCGGATACCGCACCGAAACGTTGGGCTGCGACTACCGGGTCCGGACCGCTCTCGGTCTCTTCCTCGTCGTCACTGCTCTCGGCTTCTTCCTCTTCGTCGTCAGACTCTTCCTTCGCAGCTGCGGCCTTGGCGCCAGGGATCGGCACCTCTTCGGTCGGCGCGGCGATGTTGTCGTCAGGGTCGATGTAACCGCTGAGCACGTCCGACAGGCGGCCGCCCTCGGTGGTGACGCGGTCATATTCGCCGAGAATGTAATCGACAGTGCCCGGGAAGTGAGCGATGGCGCCCATGACTTCACGGATGCCTTCCTCGATACGCTTGGCGATTTCGATCTCGCCTTCGCGGGTCAGAAGCTCGACGGTACCCATTTCACGCATGTACATGCGCACCGGGTCGGTCGTGCGGCCGATATCGGTTTCAACTGCCGCCAACGCAGCAGCGGCTTCTTCGGCCGCGGCTTCGTCGGTGTCGGCTTCCGCCAACAGAAGGGCATCCGCATCCGGAGCACTCTCGAATACGTTGATCCCCATGTCGTTGATCATGCGGATGATGTCTTCCACCTGTTCAGGATCTGAAATATCCTCAGGCAGGTGGTCGTTGACCTCCGCGTAAGTCAGGTAGCCCTGCTCACGACCGCGGGTGATCAACTCTTTGATACGAGACTGCTGTTGCGCTTTTCCGGACATAACACCCTATCCACTGAAGGTCTTGGCGGGCAAAAAACAAGCCGAGGATTATACCCGAGCATGGGCCTCACGCGCCAGATGAGGTCGGCGTTTGTGCGGGAACATTCCGGCTCAGCAGGGCGAGGAGCTGGGTTTTTTCCTCGCTGGTCAACTCACTTTGACGTGATTTCCTGAGCAGTTGTTCCAGGCTGCGCTCGCGTTGGCGGGCGGACAAGCTAGTTATAGTGTCGAAAAACTGTTGTTCAAGGTTGTCGGCTACGATCAGCCATTCCTTTTCCGCCAGGGCCCGCAGCAGGCGGCCCTGTTCGGTGCCATGCCAGCGCGCGATCAACTGCATTGAGCTTAGCCCAGGATTTTTCTGTGCGGCTTCGATCAATGACACCAGCAGCTGGCTGTACAAGTGTTCTTCGTCGGCAAAGTGGCTGGCATCTTCCACCTTGCCGGCCAGCAGCGGGTGGTGCAGCAGGGTGCGCAGGGCGGCCAGGGTAGGCGGCTCGACCGGGGCAGGCACGCGCGGTGGCGCTTCATCTCGTTGCTGCCAGGGCTTGCCGCCTTTGCGGTTCTTGTCCCAGGGTTTGTCGCTCCACTGCTTTTTGCCTCCGCCCTTGTTCGGCTTCCACGCCTGCTCCTGCTGAGCGGGGACGAAGTCGTGCTGCGGCATGTCGCCGTAGTCAGGGGTGTAGCTGGCCATGGCGTCGTAGTCGTAGCCAGGGTCGTAGTCCGGCACACTGCTGGCTGCTGGCGCTTGTTGGGCCAGTTGCTCGACCTGCTGCGGGTCCAGGCCGGTGATTTCCTTCAGGCGGTTGCGCATCAGTTGGCGCAGGTTGGCGCCAGGGATCTTTTCGATCAACGGTGCGGCCAGGGTCGCCATGTGCGCCTTGCCCTCCAGCGATCGCGGGTCGGCTTCAACGCCCAGTTGCTCGAAGAAGTAGTCGGCCAGCGGCTGGGCGTGCTGGTTGATGCGGGCCCTGAAGGCATCGGTGCCTTCGGCGCGCACCAGGCTGTCCGGGTCTTCGCCTTCGGGCAGGAACAGGAAGCGCGCGCGGCGGCCGTCCTGCAGGTTCGACAGGGTCGACTCCAGCGCACGCCAGGCGGCCTTGCGCCCGGCCTGGTCGCCGTCGAAGCAGAACAGCACGCTGGGCACTACCCGGAAAAGGCGCTTGAGGTGCTCTTCGCTGGTGGCGGTGCCAAGGGTAGCCACGGCATTGCGCAGGCCCTGTTGAGCCAGGGCGATGACGTCCATGTAGCCCTCGACGACGATGATTTCGTCGAGGTTGCGGTTATGCTTGCGCGCCTCGTACAGCCCGTACAGTTCCTGGCCCTTGTGGAACACCGGGGTTTCCGGGGAGTTCAGGTACTTGGGCTTGTCGTCGCCCAGTACCCGGCCGCCGAAGGCGATGATGCGCCCGCGGCTGTCGCGAATGGGGAACATCACCCGGTCGCGGAAACGGTCGTAGCGCTTGCCGCTTTCGGCGTTTTCGATCAGCAGGCCGGCATCGATCATCACCTTTTGCTGCAGGGCGTCAGCACCCAGGTGCTTGAGCAGGTTGTCCCAGCCGGGCGGGGCGAAGCCCAGGCAGAAATCGCGAGCGATCTCCCCGGACAGGCCGCGGCCCTTGAGATAGTCCACTGCGGCCTTGCGGGTCGGGTGGCTGCGCAGGGCCTGGCGGTAGAACTCCGAGGCGGCGTCCAGCAGCGGGTACAGCGGCGAGTCGGTTGGCTGGCGAGGCTTGTGGTCGCGGCGGCCTTGCTCGCGGGGCACTTCCATGCCAGCGGCGCGGGCCAGTTCTTCGACAGCCTGGGGGAAGTCCAGGTTGTCGTGGTCCATGACGAAGCCCAGGGCGTTGCCGCCGGCGCCGCAGCCGAAGCAGTAGTAGAACTGCTTGTCGGGGCTGACCGTGAAGGACGGTGTCTTCTCTTTGTGGAACGGGCAGCAGGCCGAGTAGTTTTTGCCGGTTTTTTTCAGCTGGACGCGCGAACTCACCACGTCGACGATGTCGAGGCGGTTGATCAGGTCGTCAATGAAACTCTGGGGAATCAGCCCGGCCATGGCAGTCTCGTCATCTGGCAACTGGCAAGTCTAATCGCTCACGCGCCGAATGGGGCAGGTGATGCTTGGGGAAGTGCGAGGGAATGTGTGCTCGTCGCCAGCCCCTAAGGGCCCGTCAGTCGGACGTGCACGTCTGGTCATACAGCAAGAAAGACCAGCTCTGACGTTTCAGGCAGGTTGCCCCTGTGCACTTCGCGTGAAGCTTGTGCGGGGCCTTGAGCTAGCTGCTCAAGTTTGAAACGACCGCTGCCATCACCCGGCGGTTAGCCGGGCAGGGCAGAAGCTTTGCGTAGAACGTCTGTATTAGTACAGACGAACGGCGCGGCGCTGTTCGCGCTGTACTTTCTTGGCGTGACGCTTAACAGCAGCAGCTGCTTTGCGCTTACGCTCGGCGGTCGGCTTCTCGTAAAACTCGCGGCTACGAACTTCAGCCAGTACACCGGCTTTTTCGCAGGAGCGCTTGAAACGACGCAGAGCTACGTCGAAGGGTTCGTTCTCTTTAACTTTGACGGCTGGCATCCAGGGCTACCTTAATTCATTACCGGGGTAGACGTGCTCCTGGCAAAACAAAGGTGTGCTGGAGAACGTCGGTTTTCAAGGGTTGCGGATGTTAACCCTTAGCAAGCCGGAATGCAAAGCCTCTGATCGAAAACCGCTGGTCGGCATCCGACACGGGGACTATCATGCGCGCCTTCGAATTCAGCCCCCACAAGGGACGAACCCATGCTAGTACTGGGATTGGAAACATCCTGCGACGAAACTGGCGTCGCATTATACGACAGTGAGCGCGGCTTGTTGGCCGACGCACTGTTCAGCCAGATTGACCTGCATCGCGTGTTTGGCGGTGTTGTTCCCGAGCTTGCCTCGCGTGACCACGTGAAGCGCATGTTGCCGCTCATTCGCCAGGTGCTGGAGGAGGCGGGCTGCGTCGCCACCGAGATCGACGCCATTGCCTACACCGCGGGTCCTGGCCTGGTCGGCGCATTGCTGGTGGGCGCCTCCTGCGCACAGGCGCTGGCCTTTGCCTGGGACATTCCGGCAATTGGCGTACACCACATGGAAGGCCACTTGCTGGCGCCCATGCTGGAAGAAAACCCACCTGAGTTTCCGTTCGTCGCTTTGTTGGTTTCAGGCGGACACACCCAGCTGGTACGCGTCGATGGCATCGGTCAGTACGAACTGCTGGGCGAAAGCCTGGACGATGCCGCCGGCGAAGCGTTCGACAAGACCGCAAAGCTGATCGGCCTCAACTACCCCGGCGGCCCGGAAATCGCGCGCCTGGCCGAGCAGGGTGTACCTGGTCGCTTCGTGTTCCCGCGGCCGATGACCGACCGCCCGGGCCTGGAATTCAGCTTCAGTGGCCTCAAGACCTTCGCCCTCAACACCTGGCAGCAATGCAAGAACGCTGGCGACGACAGTGAGCAAACCCGTTGCGACCTGTCCCTGGCATTCCAGCAGGCGGTGGTGGAGACTTTGACCATCAAGTGCAAGCGGGCGCTCAAGCAGACCGGCCTCAAGCGCCTGGTCATCGCCGGTGGTGTGAGTGCCAACAAGGCTTTGCGAGCGTCCCTCGAAGACATGCTCGGCAGCATCAAGGGCAACGTGTACTACGCGCGCCCGCAGTTCTGTACCGACAACGGCGCGATGATCGCCTACGCCGGTTGCCAGCGCCTGTTGGCGGGGCAGCACCAGGACCTGGCGATCAGCGTGCAGGCGCGCTGGCCGATGGAGCAGTTGCCGCCGCTGTAACGTGTGAAGCCGAACGCTCAGAAGTGCCGTTCGCGTCCGGCGAACAGGTCGCGCAGGTTGTTGCGGTGGCGCCACACGATCATCACGGTCAGCACGGTGATCGGCAGCAGTGCTTCGGGCTCGCGCCAGGCCAGCAATGGCAAGGTCAGCGGCGTGGCAATCAGCGCCGCCAGCGAGCTGGTGCGGGTGAGGTAGAACGTCAGCAGCCAGGCGCCGATGGCCAGCAGCGCGGCCGGGAAATACAGGCCCATGAGCATGCCGGCAGCCGTGGCCACGCCCTTGCCACCCCGGAAGCGGAAGTACAGGGGGAACAGGTGGCCCAGCACCGCGCACACGCCCACCCAGGCTTGCGCGTGCAGGTCCAGCCCGGCAACGCGGGCGAGCAATACCGGCAAAAGGCCCTTGCACAGGTCGCCAAGCAGGGTCAGGATCGCCAGTTTACGGCCTGCCAGGCGTAGCATGTTGGTAGCGCCGGCATTGCCTGAACCACTGGAACGCGGGTCCGGGCTGCCCGAAAGGCGGCTGAGGAGAATGGCGAAGGACAGTGAGCCGAGCAGGTAGGCGAGCAACGCCAGTAACCAAAACATGCTAACTATTCCGGGCGAGGACGCCCTGATTCTAACGGCGCCAGTCGCCCTTGTCGTGCTGTGGAGAGAAGTGCTTGGACAGAGTGTTCATCGAAGGCCTGGAAGTCGATACCGTCATCGGTGCCTATGACTGGGAGCGGGATATTCGCCAGTGCTTGCGCCTGGACCTGAGCTTTGCCTGGGACAACCGCCCGGCCGCAGCGGGTGACGACCTGAACCTGGCGCTGGACTACGCCAGTGTCTCGGCACGCATCCAGGCGTTTGCCGAGCAGGCCCGTTTCGAGTTGGTGGAAACCTTTGCCGAGCGCCTGGTGGCAACCTTGATGGAAGAATTCCATATCCCCTGGGTGCGGTTGAAACTGACCAAGCCGGGTGCGGTACCGGCGGCCCGTGGCGGTGTTGGCGTGGAGATCGAGCGCGGATGTCTCTGAGCACGGTTTACCTTGGCCTTGGCAGCAACATCGACCGTGAGGCGCACTTGTGCGCCGGGCTCGATGCGTTGGCGGGCATCCTCACCGACATGCGCTGCTCGCCGGTGTTCGAAAGCCAGCCGGTGGGGATCAAGAGCGGGCCGTTCATCAATTTCGTAGTGACCGGGCAAACCGCACTGCCGCTGATCGAACTGGACCGTCGGCTGAAGTTCATCGAGGCCGAAAATGGCCGTTACGCGCCGGACCGCAAAGGGCTGTCGCTGGATATCGATGTGCTGATGTATGACGATCTGCACGGCACCTTCGACGGGCTGGTCCTGCCCCGGGCCGAGATCCTGAAGAACGCGTTTGTGCTGTGGCCGCTGTCGTTGCTGGCGCCCGAGCTGGTGCATCCGGGGGCAGGCAAGAGCATGGCCCGGTTGTGGCAGGAGGCACAGATTGACCAGGTACTGGCCCCGGTCGCCTTCGAGTGGCGTGGGTTGCAGCTGACACCCGCTTAAGGCTGTTCCGGCCCTTTTGCGGCTAAAGCCGCTCCCACAAGTACTACGCAGGTTTCTGGCCCACGTTGTACCTTTGGGAGCGGCTTTAGCCGCGAAGAGGCCGGTATGGTCAGTCGAGTTGGTAAGCCTCAAGCGCTTTCAGCCGCTCGGCCTTGAGCGCTTCGCCCAGTGCCTGCCCAGTCAGCCCAGCCTGCACCAACGGTTTCACATCCACCGCTCGCGCCGCTGCTGCTGCGCCGCGCAGGTAATCGGCCTGTGGATAACCTGGCTGGCCATCACCTAGCGCCGCCATCTGGCAAGCGACCACAAAATCCTCGAACCGCTGCGGCCGTCGGTAAACATCGAACTTCTGCAACAGCTCCAGTAGCGCCGTGGCTGGCAGCTCCAGCGCCTGATTACCTTGTGCCAGGCACTCTCCGGTCAGTAAGGCCAGCTCCTGGCAATCCCTTGGGGCCTTGAGGCGCTGGTTGACGGCTTTGATCGATGCCGGTGCCAGGCCGCGCAACAGGCACGCCCAGCGCACGTGCAGAGGCTGTTCATGCGCCGCTGCCTGTTCCAGAGCCGCCAGGGCCATGGCATCGTCAACAAGCTCAGGCAGCAGGGCCTGCAGGGCGTCGCAATCGCGCAGCACCTGGAAGAACACCTGGGGCTGTGCCTCCATCAGCGCCCGCTCGATTTCCTTCCAGCTGCGCTCTGCAGTCAGCGCCTGCAGCTCGCCAGAGGCGCTGATCTGGCGCATCAGCTCAAGCGTCTCTTCGGCAACCCGGAAACCTAGCGGTGCATAGCGGGCAGCAAAGCGCGCGACGCGCAGCACGCGCAAGGGATCTTCGGTGAATGCCGGGGAAACGTGGCGTAAAATTCGTCTTTCGAGATCGTCTTTGCCGTGGTGGGGGTCGTACACCGTACCTGCCTCGTCCTCGGCCATCGCGTTGATGGTCAAATCACGGCGAATCAGGTCTTCCTCCAGTGTCACGTCAGGGCTGGCGTGAAAAGTGAATCCGCCATAACCGCGCCCGCTCTTGCGCTCGGTGCGCGCCAAGGCATATTCCTCGCCGGTTTTCGGGTGCAGGAATACCGGAAAATCAGCGCCCACCGGCCGATAACCCTTGGCGTGCATTTCTTCAACGGTGGCGCCTACCACCAGCCAGTCGATATCGCTGACAGGAAGGCCGAGCAAGCGGTCGCGCACGGCGCCGCCGACTTTGTAGATGTGCATGTGCAGCTCTCCATAACTGCCGACAGGATAACCCGTCGGCAGTTATGGCGTAGCACTAGAGGTGGTGAATGACAGCCAGGTCCATGCGCCCGTAGTCGGCGCTTTCGCCGTGCTCGCCACGGGGTGGCATGTGGTGGGTTTTCATCACTTGCTCGCCCTGTACGGTCTCCAGGTGGATATCGAAGCCCCACAGGCGATGCAGGTGCTTGAGCACTTCATCGGTTGAGTCGCCCAGCGGTTTGCGGTTGTGTTGCTGGTGGCGCAGCGTCAGCGAGCGGTCACCGCGACGGTCAACGCTCCAGATCTGCACGTTCGGTTCACGGTTACCCAGGTTGTACTGCGCGGCCAGCATTTCACGAATCACCCGGTAGCCGGCTTCATCGTGGATGGCGGGCACCAGCAGGTCGTCGCGCTGGTCGTCGTCGAGGATGCTGAACAGCTTGAGGTCGCGCATTACCTTGGGCGAAAGGTATTGCAGGATGAAGCTCTCGTCCTTGAAGCTGCTCATGGCAAACTTGATGGTAGAAAGCCAGTCACTGCCAGCAATGTCGGGGAACCAGTGGCGATCTTCATCGGTCGGGTTTTCGCACATGCGGCGGATGTCGGTGTACATCGCAAAGCCCAGTGCGTAGGGGTTGATGCCGCTGTAGTAGGGGCTGTCGAAGCCGGGCTGGAACACCACGCTGGTGTGCGAGGTCAAGAACTCCATCATGAAGCCTTCAGTGATCAGCCCCTCGTCGTACAGGTCGTTCATGAGCGTGTAGTGCCAGAAGGTTGCCCAGCCTTCGTTCATGACTTGGGTCTGGCGCTGCGGGTAGAAGTACTGGGCGATCTTGCGCACGATGCGCACCACTTCACGCTGCCAGGGTTCGAGCAGCGGAGCATTCTTCTCGATGAAATACAGGATGTTCTCCTGTGGTTCGGCGGGGAAGCGCCCCTCATCGCGTTCGTTGCCCCTTTCGGCGCTTTTCGGGATGGTGCGCCACAGGTCGTTGATCTGGCGCTGCAGGTGCTCCTCACGCTCCTTCTGGCGCCGCCGTTCCTCTTCTGCGGAGATGGGGTAGGGGCGTTTGTAGCGGTCCACGCCGTAGTTCATCAGGGCATGGCAGGAGTCGATCAGGTCTTCCACGGCGTCGATGCCGTGGCGCTCTTCGCACTGGGCGATGTACTGCTTGGCAAACACCAGGTAATCGATGATGGAGCTGGCGTCGGTCCAGGTGCGGAACAGGTAGTTGCCTTTGAAGAAGCTGTTATGGCCATAGCAGGCGTGGGCAATCACCAGTGCCTGCATGCACATGGTGTTTTCTTCCATCAGGTAGGCGATGCAGGGGTCGGAGTTGATCACGATTTCGTAGGCCAGGCCCATCTGGCCACGGCTGTAGGACTTTTCTGTGCTGAGGAACTGTTTGCCGTAGGACCAGTGGTGGTAACCCAGAGGCATGCCGACCGAGGCATAGGCGTCCATCATCTGCTCGGCCGTGATCACCTCGATCTGGTTGGGGTAAGTGTCCAGGGCGTACCGTTCGGCCAGGCGGCCGATTTCCCGGTCGTAGGTCTGGATCAGCTCGAACGTCCACTCGGACCCGGTGGAAATGGGTTGGCGTCTCTGTGCTCTGGCGGTCATGTGGCTAACCTGCGCTGGAAGAGTTCACGGAAGACCGGGTAGATGTCGCCGGCCGATACCAACTGCTGCTGGGCGAACGTGTCGGGGAAGGCTTCGCCGATGCGTTCGTATTCGTACCACAGCGCCTGGTGCTCACGGGGGGTGATCTCGACGTAAGTGTAGTACTGCACGTGCGGCATGATCTGCTTGGACAGGATCTCGCGGCAGATCGGCGAGTCGTCGTTCCAGTTATCGCCGTCAGAAGCCTGAGCGGCGTAGATGTTCCAGTCGCTGGCCGGGTAGCGTTCGGCCATGATCTCCTGCATCAGCTTGAGCGCGCTGGAGACGATGGTGCCGCCGGTTTCCCGCGAGTAGAAGAACTCTTCCTCGTCGACTTCCCGGGCGCTGGTGTGGTGGCGGATGAACACCACTTCGATGCGGTCGTAGTTACGCTTGAGGAACAGGTACAACAGGATGAAGAAGCGCTTGGCGATGTCCTTGGTGGCCTGGGTCATGGAGCCGGACACGTCCATCAGGCAGAACATCACTGCCTTGGAGCTGGGGTTGGGCTGCTTGACCAGCAGGTTGTACTTGAGGTCGAAGGTGTCGAGGAAGGGCAAGCGGTTGATGCGTGCCTTCAGGCGTTCGATTTCCTGTTCGACTTCCTGGATATCGGTGAAGTTGTCCGGCTCCTCGACCCGCAGGCGGTCGAGTTCCTTTTGTGCTTCGCGCAGCAGTGCGCGGCTGCTGCCGGTCAGGGCGATACGCCGGGCATGGGCCGAGCGCAGGGTGCGCACGATATTGATGCGTGACGGGTTGCCCTCGTTGGCGATGCCCGCACGCACGGTCTTGAAGGTGTCGGTCCCGGTCAGGTGACGTTTGACCAGGTTGGGCAGTTCGAGATCCTCGAACATGAATTCGAGGAATTCTTCCTGGGTGATCTGGAAGACGAAGTCGTCCATGCCGTCGCCGGAATTGCCCGCTTTGCCGCGGCCGCCGCCACCCCCGCCGCCACCTTGTGGCCTGGGGATATGTTCGCCGGCAGTGAATTCCTTGTTGCCCGGGTGTACGACAGTCTGTTTGCCGCCGCGACCGTGGTGGAGCACGGGTTCGTCGATGTCGCGCCCCGGAATGCTGATTTGTTCGCCATGTTCCATATCCATGATGGAACGGCGGCTTACCGCCTCTTCGACGGCTTTCTTGATGTGTTCACGGTACCGTCGCAGAAAGCGCTGACGGTTGACCGTGCTCTTGTTCTTGCCGTTCAGGCGTCGGTCTATAACGTAGCTCATGGTCCCTCCGGTAGCTGGGAACAGCTGCACGCTTCAAGCTACGGGCTCGCTGCACCTAATGGCAGCAAGGCAGTTGCTGCCGCCCAAGGCTGGCTTGCCAGCCTTGGGCGCGCAGTGTGTAGCTTGTCGCTTTATTGCGATTTCCTGACCCGCAGGTACCATTCCGACAGCAGACGAACCTGTTTGTCGGTGTAGCCACGCTCCACCATGCGCGTGACGAAGTCGTTGTGCTTCTGTTGGTCCTCCTTGCTGGCCTTGGCGTTGAAGCTGATGACCGGCAGCAGGTCCTCGGTGTTGGAGAACATTTTCTTCTCGATCACCACCCGCAGCTTTTCATAGCTGAGCCAGCTCGGGTTCTTGCCGTTGTTGTTGGCACGGGCACGCAGCACGAAGTTGACGATTTCGTTGCGGAAATCTTTCGGGTTGCTGATGCCGGCCGGTTTCTCGATCTTCTCCAGTTCTTCGTTCAGGGCGATGCGGTTGAGGATTTCGCCGGTTTCCGGGTCGCGGTATTCCTGGTCCTGGATCCAGAAGTCGGCGTACAGCACGTAGCGGTCGAAAATGTTCTGGCCGTATTCGCTGTAGGACTCCAGGTAGGCAGTCTGGATTTCCTTGCCGATGAACTCGATATAGCGCGGTGCCAGGTACTCCTTCAGGTAGCGCAGGTAGCGTTCGCGCACTTCGGCCGGGAACTGTTCCTGTTCGATCTGCTGTTCGAGCACGTACAGCAGGTGAACCGGGTTGGCCGCAATCTCGTGTGGGTCGAAGTTGAAGACTTTGGAAAGGATCTTGAAGGCGAAGCGGGTCGACAGGCCGTTCATGCCCTCGTCGACGCCTGCCGAGTCCCGGTACTCCTGGATCGACTTGGCCTTCGGATCGGTGTCCTTGAGGTTCTCGCCGTCGTAGACGCGCATCTTCGAGTAGATGTTGGAGTTCTCTGGCTCCTTGAGGCGCGAGAGTACAGTGAACTGGGCGAGCATCTTGAGGGTGTCTGGCGCGCAATGGGCCTTGGCCAGCGAGCTGTTGATCAGCAACTTGTCGTAGATCTTGATCTCATCGCTGACGCGCAGGCAGTACGGCACCTTGACGATGTAGATCCGGTCGATGAACGCCTCGTTGTTCTTGTTGTTGCGGAAGGTGTGCCACTCCGATTCGTTGGAGTGGGCCAACAGGATACCGGTGTAGGGAATGGCACCCAGCCCTTCGGTACTGTTGTAGTTACCTTCCTGGGTGGCCGTGAGCAGTGGGTGCAGGACCTTGATCGGCGCCTTGAACATCTCGACGAATTCCATCAGGCCCTGGTTGGCCCGGCACAGCGCGCCCGAATAGCTGTAGGCATCGGCGTCGTTCTGCGGGAATTCTTCGAGCTTGCGGATATCGACCTTGCCGACCAGGGCGGAAATGTCCTGGTTGTTCTCGTCGCCCGGTTCGGTCTTGGCGATGGCGATCTGGTTGAGGATCGACGGGTACAGCTTGACCACTTTGAACTTGCTGATGTCGCCGCCGAACTCCTGCAGGCGCTTGGTGGCCCAAGGCGACATGATGGTGTTCAGGTAGCGCCGCGAGATGCCGTACTCTTCCTCGAGGATGGCCCCGTCTTCGGTGGCGTTGAAAAGCCCCAGGGGCGACTCGAATACCGGCGAGCCCTTGATGGCATAGAACGGTACCTTTTCCATCAGCTGCTTGAGTTTTTCGGCCAGCGACGATTTACCGCCCCCCACCGGGCCCAGCAGATAGAGGATCTGTTTCTTTTCTTCCAGGCCTTGGGCGGCGTGGCGGAAATAAGACACGATCTGGTCGATGCACTCTTCCATGCCATGGAAGTCGGCAAAGGCCGGATAGCGGCGGATAACCTTGTTGGAGAAGATGCGCGACAGCCTGGAGTTGGTAGAGGTGTCGATCAGCTCTGGCTCACCGATGGCCAGCAACAGCCGTTCGGCCGCCGATGCGTAGGCACTGCGATCCCCTTTGCACAGCTCGAGGTACTCCTGCAGCGAGAGTTCTTCCTGGCGCGTGGACTCGAAACGTTGTTGGAAGTGGCTAAAAATACTCATGACGTCACCTCGCTCGATACGTGGAGACGACGCCGGATCAGTCAGCTGATGCTGGCATGCAACCGGTTTTGACGGTTGCTGTATACCCCCCAGAACACCCTGTAACGCTACCGATGACCCGCACGCCGGTGTACCGGCTCTCCCCTTTTTCTGGATGGCCTGCGCTTAAGAATAGTTGGTTATCGGTAAGTTCAAGGGCGGGGGGCGGAGAAGTTGCGAACGACCGTTCGTCAGATAAGCCGCAAGCCCGCACGTGGCGCGGGCTGCAGTAAAAATGAAAATATTTATTCGGCGGTGCCTTGGGCGGTCTCGGCCGGGTAGGTAGCGCGCCACAGCTCAAAGCCGCCGTCCACGCTGTACACGTCGGAAAAGCCCTGGCCTACCAGGTAGGCGGCAGCGCTCTGGCTGGAGTTGCCGTGGTAGCAGACCACCAGGGTCGGGGCGTCGAGGTCGGCGTTGCGGATGAAGTCTGCAACCGAATGGTTATCCAGGTGCCGGGCGCCGGTGATGTGGCCTGCGGCGAAGGCTTGCGAGTCACGAATGTCGACGACGACCGCACCTTCTTGCTTGCGAAGCTCCAAGGCCTGCTCGGGAGGGATGCGCTTGAATTCGCTCATGGGTACTACTTCCTTCAGGTGTGGTCGTTGAGTGTAGTGGGTTGTGCCGGCTGGCGCAGGGTGCCGTCGTCGGCGCAGTCGCAGCGGTGGTATTCGCCACTGTCGACGTTGTACAGGGTCATGGCGCCGCCCCACACGCAGCCGGTGTCCAGGGCGATGACGCCCGGCTCGTCGACGCGGCCTTCGAGGGCGGCCCAATGGCCGAAGATGATCTTCACATGCCGCGAGCGGCGGTCCCTGTGTGCAAACCAGGGCTTGTAACCCTTGGGCGCGGTGCCCAGGCCTTCCTTGCTCTTGAGGTCGAGCTTGCCCTCGGCGGTGCAGAAGCGCATGCGTGTGAAATAGTTGGTAATGACTCGCAGGCGTTCGATGCCGGTGAGGCGCTTGCTCCACTTGTTCGGCTCGTTGCCGTACATGCCGTCGAGGTACAGCTTCAGGCGGCCATCGTCGCGCAGTACCTCTTCCACCTCAGCCGCAAGACCAAGGGCCTGGCCGAGCGTCCACTGTGGCGGGATGCCCGCGTGCGCCATGGCAATGCCGCGTGCCTCGTCGTAATGCAGCAGTTTTTGCTGGCGCAGCCAGTGGAACAGCAGGTCGGCGTCCGGTGCTTCGATGATCTCGCGCAGCGTGTCGCTTTTTTTCAGACGCTCGACGTTGTGCCAGGCGGCCAGCAGGTGCAGGTCATGGTTGCCCAGCACGCAAACCAGCGACTGACGGATCGAATACAGGAAGCGCAGGGTTTCCAGTGATTCGGGGCCGCGGTTTACCAGGTCACCGACCAGCCACAGGCGGTCGACGGCCGGGTTGAAGCTGACACGTTCGAGCAGGCACTTGAGGGGCTGCAGGCAGCCCTGCACGTCACCGACGGCGTAGGTTGCCATCAGTGCAGTGCCCCGGGCACCGCGAGGCGGAAGGGGGCGATCTCGGCGTCGAAGCGCTTACCGTCTTCGGCGAACATCTGGTAACTGCCCTGCATGGTACCCACACGGGTGGTGATTACCGCACCGCTGCTATAGGTGTGGCTCTGGCCCGGATCGATGTTGGGTTGTTGGCCGACCACGCCGGAGCCACGCACTTCCTCGACCTCGCCGTCACCATTGGTGATCAGCCAGTGGCGTGACAGCAGCTTGGCCTTGAGCGAGCCGCTGTTGTGCACGGTGATGGTGTAGGCGAAGGCGAAACGACTGTTTTCGGGGTCGGATTGTTCTTTCAGGTAGCGGGTCACGACGCTGACGTCGATCAGATAGCGAGGATCGGACATGCAATGGCCTTGGGCGAGCTGACGCAATAATGCAGTCTAGGCCATTGGGAGGGGGGAGGGCCAGCGGTGTGGGGCTTGTGGTCTTTGTTGTCAGCGCCGGCCTGTTCGCGGGTGAACCCGCGAAGAGGCCAGTACAGGCTGGATCAGGCTTGTTGCTGATCAGCCAGCTGGTCAGCCAGGCGCACAAAGGCGGCCAGGTCCAGCTGTTCGGGGCGCAGGCTGCCATCCACGCCGGCTGCCTCGATGGCTGCGCTGTCGAGCAGGCCTTTCAGGGTGTTGCGCAGTGTCTTGCGACGCTGGTTGAAGGCTTCACGAACGACCCGCTCCAGCAGCAGGTGGTCCTTGGCCGGGAACGGCAGCACTTCGTGCGGTACCAGGCGGACGATGGCCGAGTCCACTTTCGGCGGCGGGTTGAAGGCGCCAGGGCCCACATTGAACAGGTGTTCGACGCGGCAGTGGTACTGCACCATGATCGACAAGCGCCCCCAGTCACCACCGCCAGGGCCGGCGGCCATGCGCTCGACCACTTCCTTTTGCAGCATGAAGTGCATGTCGCGGATCAGGCCGGCATGGCTGAGCAGGTGGAAGATCAGCGGGGTGGAGATGTTGTAGGGCAGGTTGCCCACCACCTTGAGGCTGCGCGGTGGCACGCCCAGCTGGTTGAAGTCGAACTTCAGGGCGTCGCCCTGGTGCAGCCGGAAGTTGCTGCGGTTACCGAACTTGTGCTGCAGGATCGGCACCAGGTCCTTGTCCAGCTCCACCACGTCCAGTTGTGCGCCGCTGCCCAGCAGGCCTTCGGTCAGGGCGCCCTGGCCCGGGCCGATTTCCAGCAGGTGTTCGCCGGCCTTGGCGTTGATGGCACGCAGGATGCGGTCGATGATGCCGGCGTCGTGCAGGAAGTTCTGGCCGAAGCGCTTGCGCGCCCGGTGTTGGTATTGCTCGTTCATGGTCGGTTCTCGGCCATCTGGTAGGCGGTTTCCAGCGCGACGCGCAGGCTGCCGGTGTCGACGTTGCCGGTGCCGGCGAGGTCCAGGGCGGTGCCGTGATCGACCGACGTGCGGATGATCGGCAGGCCCAGGGTCACGTTGACTGCAGCGCCGAAGCCTTTGTACTTGAGTACAGGCAGGCCTTGGTCGTGGTACATCGCCAGCACTGCGTCGCAGTGCTCCAGATATTTGGGGGTAAACAGGGTATCGGCCGGCAGCGGCCCGCGCAGGTCCATGCCTTCGGTGCGCAGGCGGGCCAAGGTCGGCTCGATGATGTCGATTTCTTCGCGGCCCAGGTGGCCACCCTCGCCCGCGTGCGGGTTCAGGCCACACACCAGTATGCGCGGGTTGGCAATGCCGAACTTGTCGCGCATGTCGGCATGCAGGATACGGGTTACACGTTCGACGCGCTCGGCAGTGATTGCGTCGGCAATATCACGCAGCGGCAGGTGCGTGGTCACCAGGGCCACACGCAGGCCGCGGGTGGCCAGCATCATTACCACTTGCGCGGTGTGGGTCAGTTCGGCAAGGAACTCGGTATGCCCGGAGAAGGCGATACCGCTTTCGTTGATCACGCCCTTGTGCACGGGGGCGGTGATCATCCCGGCAAAATGCCCATCCAGGCAGCCTTGCCCGGCGCGGGTCAGGGTTTCCAGCACGAACGCCGCGTTGGCTTTGTCGAGCTGGCCTGGCACTACCGGGGCTGCAAGAGGGGTATCCCACACGTACAGGCTGCCCGCGGGTGCCGGCCGGTCGGGCCATTGGCCCGGGGCGACTGGCAGCAGGCTGACGGCCAGGCCCAGCTGCGTGGCCCGCTCGGCGAGCAGGTCACGGCTGGTGATGGCGATCAGGGGGTGGGGCTGGGCGTCTGCGGCGAGCAGCAGGCACAGGTCGGGACCTATGCCGGCGGGCTCGCCAGGGGTGACGGCGAAGCGCTGGGGCTTCACTGGGCGGCCTGGTCAGCGCCAGGCAGCTTGATTTCAACGTAGGCTTCGTCGCGAATCTGGCGCAGCCAGGTTTGCAGCTCTTCGTCGTACTTGCGATTGCGCAGGACACTCTGGGCCTGTTGCTCACGTGCCTGTTCGGTGCTGTCGGTGGCGCGGCGGCCCAGCACTTCCAGAACGTGCCAGCCGTACTGGGTCTTGAACGGCTTGGTCACTACGCCTTGCTGGGCGTTGGCCATCTGTTCGCGGAACTCCGGTACCAGGCTGTTCGGGTCTACCCAGTTGAGGTCGCCGCCGTTGAGCGCCGAACCCGGGTCTTCCGAGAAGCTCTTCGCCAGCTCGCCGAAGTCTTCGCCGTTCTTGATGCGATCGTACAGGCGCTCGGCCAGTTGCTCGGTGGCCGCTTCGCTGCGGATTTCACTTGGCTTGATCAGGATGTGGCGTACATGCACTTCGTCGCGCAGCACGTTCTCGCTGCCACCGCGCTTCTCCTCGAGCTTGAGGATGATGAAGCCGTTGGGGATGCGAATAGGCTGGGTGATATCACCGACCGGCATGCTGCTGAGCATCTTGGCGAAGTCTGGTGGCAGTTGGCCGGCTTTACGCCAGCCCATCTCGCCGCCTTCCAGGGCGTTTTCGCTGGCCGAGTTGGCAATCGCCATCTGGCCAAAGTCGGCGCCCTGGCGCAGTTGCTGGTACACGTCACCCACCTTGCGCGCAGCCTTCTGGATATCATCCGAGCTGGCGGCTTCCGGGGTCGGGATGAGGATGTTGGCCAGGCGGTACTCTTCCGACATCTGCATCTTGCCCATGTCGGAGTTGAGGAAGTTCTTCACTTCCTGCTCCGACACCTGGATGCGTTCGGCCACGCGACGCTGGCGCACGCGGCTGATGATCATCTCGCGCTTGACCTGCTCGCGAGCGTCGTCGAACGACAGGCCGTCATGGGCCAGGGCAGCGCGGAACTGGTCCAGCGACATACCATTGCGCTGGGCAATGGTGCCGATGGCCTGGTTCAGCTCTTCGTCAGTGATGCGGATGCCGGAGCGCTCGCCGATCTGCAGCTGCAGGTTCTCGACGATCAGGCGTTCCAGTACCTGCTGTTCCAGGGCACCGGTCGGTGGCACGCCGCCGCCGCGCTTGGCGATGGTTTGCTGCACCTCGCGGACGCGCTGGTCCAACTGGCTTTGCATGACCACGTCGTTGTCGACGATGGCCACAACGCGATCAAGAGGCTGTACCGCGGCATTCACCGCGCCACTCAGCAAAACGGCACCCAGCAGCACTGGGCGCAGACGATCAATAAGCTTGGTCTTCACGTTCACGGTAACCTTGAATGCCTTGGTCGAGGAAAGATTCGACCTTGTTGCCCACTACGCCACCGAGCCCTTTCAGAACGATCTGAAGGAAGATGCCGTGGTCGCCTTTTTCGTTCGCCGGAAGTGCCTGGCTGAAGTCGTCGTAATCGATCCAGTAACGGTTGATCAGGCGCAGCTTCCAGCAGCAGTTGTCGTATTCGAAACCACCCATGGCTTCCAGCGTGCGGTTGCGGTTGTAGTCATGCTGCCAGCGGGCGATGACGTTCCACTGCGGAACGATCGGCCAGATGACCGAGAAATCGTGCTGCTGGATCTTGTAGTAGTCCTTGATGTAGTTCTCGCTGCCTGGAACGCCATAGTCGCCACCGCCAGTCTTCCAGGTGCCGGTCTGGGAGTCATAGGAGATGGTGTCGTTACGGTAGCGATAACCGAGGTTGAGCACCTTGTTCGGGTTGTCTTCAGGCTGGTAGTGGAACATCGCGCTGCCCGAGCGGGTGCTGCGGCTGTCCGGATCCCAGTTGAAGTCCGAATTGAAGCGCCAGTCGCGGTTGAAGTAGTAGTTGTACACCAGGGCGTATGGCGAGACATCAGACTGCGAGTCTGTGCGGGTCCTGTAGTTGATGCCCGGCAACTGGACCTTGCGATCCTTGAAGTAGTAAGCCTGACCGATGCTGAAGTTCTGGCGCTCGAAGCCGTTTTCTTCGATCCAGCGGGTAGTCACGCCCAGTGACAGTTTGTTCTCGTCGCCGATACGGTCAGTGCCGCTGAAGCGGTTGTCGCGGAACAGCGAGTCATAGCTGAACAGCGTTTCGCCCGAGTCGAACAGCGGGATATCTCGCTGATCCTTGTACGGAACATAGAGATAGAACAGGCGCGGCTCGAGGGTCTGCTTGTAGTCGGTGCCGAACATTGAGGTCTTGCGGTCGAAGTACAGGCCGCTGTCGACGCTGAAGATCGGCACGTCGCGGTTCAGCGTGCTGTTATAGCTGCCGTATGCCGGGTTGGCAGATTGCGCCAGGGCCTGGGTCTTGCCTTGGCTATCGAGGTCAAGATCGTAGTGCGTGTAAGCATATTTCAGCTTCGGCGTCAGGTAGCCATAGCTGGCTTCCATGGGCAGGCTGATCGATGGCGCTACGTTCAGGCGAGTGCCGTTCGCTCGGGCAATGCCCGAGATGTTTTCATCCAGGCGACGGCCGGGCAGGCCAGCACTGGTGTCTGGTAGGCCGTCCTTGTTCAGGACGAAGTCGTTCTTGAGGTCACGATCAAAGCGTACGGCTTCGGTCTCGTAACCGATGTTTACGCCACCCGGGTGGAACGGCAGGGCACCGTTGAAGGTGATCTGCGGTAGGCGGTCATACGGCGTGATCTGCGAAATGGTGGCCATCTCGTAGGCATGCACGTTCAAGCGCGCGGTGTAGCTGTCGCCACGGTATGTAAGCGCACCCTGCTGGTTCAGCAGGTCGCGGCTTTCCACGCCGATCTGGTCGGACTCCAGGTCCTGGAAGTAGAACGGGTCGCTGATGTCGGTGTAGTCCACCTCGGCCATCAGGCGCTCGTCCAGGCCACCCTTGTGCTGCCAGTTGACCATCCAGCGCTGTTCTTTGTAGTCAGTCTGGTCTTTGCGGTCGTCGTTCTTGTCGTTCAGGTACGCGCCGCCGAGCTGGCCTTCGCTGGAAGGCGTCAGGTAGCGGAACTCGCCTTCCATCAGCAGGCCGCGTTTGGTCATGTAACGCGGGTACAACGTGGCGTCGTAGTTGGGCGCCAGGTTGAAGTAGTACGGCGTGACCAGCATGAAGCCGGTGTCGCTGCTGCTGCTGAACGATGGCGGCAGGAAGCCGGACTGGCGACGGTCGTCGATCGGGAAGTAAATGTACGGTGTGTAGAACACCGGGAAATCCTTGACCCGCAGCGTAACGTTGGTCGCAGTACCGAAACCGGTGGCCGGGTTCAGGGTGATGTTGTTGCCCTTCAGCTGCCAGGCGTTGCTGCCCGGTTCGCAGGTGGTGTACGTACCGTCCTTGAGGCGGATGATGGCGTTTTCACCACGTTTGGCATACAGGGCACTGCCGCGGATGTGCGACTTGTGCATCACGTATTCGGCGTTGTCGACCTGGGCTTCGCCCGTGTCGAGCTGAATCTGTGCCTCGTCACCGACCACCAGCGAACCGTTGTCACGGATCCGGACGTTGCCCTTGAGCTCGCCACGGTTTTCGGTCTGGTAAAGGTTGGCCTCGTCGGCCTCGGCCTGCATGCTGCCCTGGCGCATCACCACGTCACCGGCGAGGGTAGCAATCTGCTGCTCCTGCTGGTACTTGGACACCTTGGCGTTGATGTAGGTCGGCGACTCGTCCTTCGGCGTGGTATCGGCCATGCCTGGGCGGGTTGGCTCGATGTAGGCGCCACCGCAGTACGGGCCGGTTTCGGCCAGCTGCGCGGCGGTGAGCTTTTCACGCGGCACCCAGTCCAGGTGGCTGTAGTCTTCGCTGCGCGACTTCAGGGCACGGCCCTTGGCCTCGGTGACCAGCATCGGCCGGTCCGCGGTTTCGGCTTCGCTCGCGGCTTCTGTGCCGGAGCTGACGGCCGCACCTTCGTGCACCGGGCGCGGCGGCAGGTTGTTGACTGGCGCTTTGGGCTTGCAGTCCCAACCACCGGAGGCGGACACTTGGCAGTCGAACTGTTCGGCTGCCACTACGTATGAGGTGGCCAGAGGTTGCAGGGCCAGCAGACCGCCGGTTACCAGCAACGGAAACTTTCTACGAAACGCGGGGGATTTCAATGCCATCTTATTAGTCCGGGCTTCCTGCGTGCCATCTGCCCGCGTGTGGGGCCGCACGCCTCTCGATGGTCTGAAAAAGATGCTGGATAATAAAGCATGACCCGCTTGACGGCTAGGGCCGTCGGAGACCCTTGTAATGCCTGAACACGATGTACGCCTGCAACAACTGACGGTCTGGCTCGATGAGCAGCTCAATGATCTTTTCCTGAACAACGCCTGGGGCGAAGTGCCCGCAGGCAGCCTGACCGCAGCCAGCAGCGACGCTAGCTTCCGCCGCTACTTCCGCTGGCAGGGCGCTGGGCACAGCTTCGTGATCATGGACGCGCCACCCCCGCAGGAAAACTGCCGACCGTTCGTCGCCATTGACCACTTGCTGGCCAGCGCTGATGTGCATGTGCCGCTGATCCATGCCCAGGACCTGGAGCGCGGCTTCCTGTTGCTGGGGGATCTGGGCCACCAGACATACCTTGATGTAATTGATGCCGACAACGCCGATGGCCTGTTCGCCGATGCCATCGAGGCCTTGCTGGCCTTCCAGCGCCTGCCAATGGATGCGCCGCTGCCCAGCTACGACGATGCCCTGTTGCGCCGTGAAGTAGAGCTGTTTCCCGAGTGGTACGTGGGGCGTGAGCTTGGCCTGGCCCTGAGCGAAGCGCAGAAAGCCACCTGGCAGCGCGTCAGCCAACTGCTGATCGACAGCGCCCTGGCCCAGCCCAAGGTGCTGGTGCACCGCGACTACATGCCGCGCAACCTGATGCAGAGTACCCCCAACCCCGGCGTACTGGACTTCCAGGACGCGGTGTACGGCCCGGTCACCTACGACATCACCTGCCTGTTCAAGGACGCCTTCCTCAGCTGGCCGCAGGCACGGGTCGAAGGCTGGCTGCGAAACTACTGGCAGCAGGCCAAGGCGGCCGGCATCCCGGTGCAGGGCGACTTCGAAGCATTCCAGCGTGCCAGCGACCTGATGGGTGTGCAGCGCCACCTGAAGGTGATCGGCATTTTCGCCCGTATCTGCCACCGCGACGGCAAACCGCGCTACCTGGGCGACGTGCCGCGTTTCTTCGCCTATATAGAAGAAGTGATCGGCCGCCGGCCCGAATTGGCGGAGCTGGGTGAGCTGATTGCCGAGTTGCAGGCCGGAGTGCGTGCATGAAGGCAATGATCCTGGCAGCGGGCAAAGGCGAGCGCATGCGCCCGTTGACTCTGCATACCCCAAAACCACTGATTGCGGTCGCCGGCCAGCCGCTGATCGAGTACCACCTGCACGCCCTGGCGGCGGCGGGTGTTACCGAGGTGGTGATCAACCATGCCTGGCTCGGCCAGCAGATCGAAGACCACCTGGGCGATGGCAGCCGCTTCGGGGTGAGCATCCGTTATTCACCCGAGGGCGAGCCGCTGGAGACCGGTGGCGGCATCTTCAAGGCCCTGTCGTTGCTGGGTGACGCGCCGTTCCTGCTGGTTAACGGCGATGTCTGGAGCGACTACGACTTCACAGGCCTGCAGGCCCCCTTGCAAGGCCTTGCTCACCTGGTACTGGTCGACAACCCTGGCCATCACGGGCGCGGTGACTTCCGCCTGGTGGGCGAGCAAGTCGTCGATGGCGATGACGGTCCCGGCACGCTGACCTTCAGTGGGCTTTCTGTGCTGCACCCGGCCCTGTTCGACGGTTGCCAGCCCGGGGCCTTCAAGCTGGCGCCGCTGCTGCGTCAGGCCATGGCGGATGGCAAGGTGACTGGCGAGCACTACCGTGGGCACTGGGTGGATGTTGGTACGCTTGAGCGCCTGGCCGAGGCTGAGCGTTTGATTGGCGAGCGCGCCTGATATGTGGTGGCCAGGCACGCTGATTGGTGTGGGTGCCGGTTTTGCTGTTGCCAGCATTCCGGGGGCCTTGCTCGGTGGGTTGCTTGGGCAGGCCCTGGACCGCCGCCTGCGCTTGCAGGGCTGGGAAGACATGCGCGAACGCCTGGGCGGGCGCGCGGCCTTACGCGACGACGAGTTGCTGTTCGTGATGCTCGGGCGCCTGGCCAAATGCGATGGGCGGGTGGCCGAGCAGCATATCCGCCAGGCGCGCCAGGAAATGCTGCGCCTGGACCTGGCCGAAGCGGCCCGGCTGCGCGCGATAGCCGCGTTCAACCGTGGCAAGGCAGGCAAGGACCGGCTGGGCAGCCATCTGCGCCGCATTCGCCAACAGCCGCATGCGGCGGAAGGCACCCTGCGTGCGTGTTGGCGCATGGTCTGGGCCGACGGCAAGATGGGCAACAAGGAACGTGAGCTGCTGCTGGACTGGGGGCAGAAGCTGGGCCTGAGCCGGCGGCAGGTGCAGGCGATGTCGCTGGAGTACGAGCCGCGCAAGGCAGCCGGAACGGAAGGGGTGGCCATGACCTATGCCGCGGCGTTGCGCTTGCTGGCGGTTGAGGCTGACACCGAGACCGACAAGGTCAAGCAGGCGTATCGCCGGCTGGTCAGCCGGCATCACCCTGACAAGCTGGCGGGTACCGGTGCCAGCGAGGCGCAGGTGCGTGAGGCCACCGAGCGTACCCGTGAGTTGCATCAGGCCTATGCCATGATCCGTAAGCGGCGGGGCCTGTAACCGGGCGGCGCTCGGTTCATGCCCCACCACAAGAATCAAGCCGAACTCAACCCTGCGGGCTCATCCACCCCCGTACCCGGCGGAACAACTGCTCTTGTTCCGCCGCCTTGTTCCCTGGCATGGCAATCAACGACAACTGCCGGTACTGGCTGTCCTTCTGCCGCTTGCTGGCCTGCAGGCGCTGCTCGGCCGCGTTGCGGTCGCTGCTACGGGTGACGTAGTAGATATCGGCAGTCGGCACCTTCAAGGTGGGCGCCAGGCTTTGCAGGTCATGTTCAACCCGCGCCGGTGTCTGCGCGGCGACCATCACCAGTTTTTGTACCTGCGGTGGCTGCTTCTCGCTCAGGTAGCGTGCCGCCCAATACGCACCGCTACCATGGCCGATCAGCACGATGCTGCGGGCGTTGTGTTGCTGTGCGTACGCTACGGCGGCATCCAGGCGGGCGAAGATACGCTCGGCATCTGCCGGGTCGGCCTGCTCGCTGGCCTGTTCAGCGTCAGTGCTTTCTGCGGTGTCGGCATCGGCCGCAGTGGCCTGGGCCACGTTGGCGTTGGCGTCGGCCGGTACGTCCTTGGCCGGTGCGCTTTCGCCTTTGTCTTTCTCAGGCTCGGCGGGCGGTGTGGCCTCGACCCTTGCCTGCGGGCTGTCGGCGAGCAGGTCGGGCAGGCTGACGCTCAGGCTGTGCCAGCCGACATCAGGGAATTTCTGCCGCAGTGGGCCGACCGCATTTGGCCAGTCCGCGGTCTCGCCTGCACCGGGAACTATGATGACTGCCCCATGCGGGTCGTTGTCATTGGCGGGTTTCCAAAGGGCCAGGAAGCTGTCGGCACCGGCCTGCAGGGTCTGCTGCTCGGCCTTGGGCACAAGCCGTTCCAGCGCCTGGGCATCTTCCTGGCTGCGCTCGAGCAGGGGCGGGCGCGGGGCTTCGGCGGCCGGAGCTTCGGTGGTGGTGGGTGGTTTTTCGGCATCGGCAGCCAAGGCGCCGAGTGGAAGGATCGAGGCCAGGCAGCACATTGCCAGCGTCGTGCGATAAAGTGTGGACATGAGTCAACCCAGGGCCAGAATGATACCGGCAGCCTAATAGTATTTGCCCGTGACGGCCATGCTGCATGGCCGCCTTTGCCAAGACGAGCGTGTAGATGAAGCGAGTGCGTCGCCTGTTGGTTATCGGCTGCTTGTGGCTGCCCTTGATTGCATTGGCCCGGCCCGAGGTGGTGCCCACCGTTACGCTGGAGCCTGCGCAACAGCAGTGGCTGGACGCGCACCGCAGCTTGCGCGTCGGCCTGGTGCTGCAGGCGCCCTACGCCCAGTTCGACCGGCGCCTGCAGCAACTGTACGGGGCCAACGTAGAACTGGTGAACAGCCTGGCGCAGGCGCTGCGCCTGGATCTTACCTGGCGCAACTTCAGCGACCAGGCCAGCCTGGAACATGCCCTGCAGAGCGGCGAAATCGACTTCGCCCCCGGCCTTACCCAGACGCCGGCCAGCCTGCGGCTGTGGCTGTTCAGCGACCCGTACATGCGCGTGCCGCAACTGGTGGTGGGGCCGCGCACCGGCGCCATGGCCGTGGAGCTGGAAAAGCTTGAAGCCGAGCAGCGGGTGGCCGTGCGCATGCCCAGCCAGCTGGCCGATTACCTGCGTGGCAACTACGGCAACCTCAACTTGCAGGGGGTGCCCAACGAACGTGAGGCCTTGCAACTGGTGGTAGGTGGCCAGGCCAGTTTCGCGGTGCTGGATGAAGCCCAGCTCAGCCGCTTGTCACGCGAAAGCGAGTTCAGTGAGCTGGCGGTGGTCGGCGATATCGGCCTGCCGCAGTTGTTGCGCATCGGCTCGCGGCGCGACTGGCCGCTGCTGGCCGATGTGCTCGAACGCGGCCTGCAGGCGCTGCCGGCCAAGGAGCTGGAGCAACTGCACCAACGCTGGCTGCAACCCAAATACCCACGGCTGAGCGAGTCGCCTGGCTTCTGGCAGAACCTGGCCTTGCTGTTCGGTATGTTGTTGTTGTGTGCCTTGGCCACCCTGGTGTGGCAACGGCGCCAGCAGCGCCAGCTGGAGCGCAGCCTGCTGACCACGCGGGAAAGCCTGGTGGAGCGACAAGTGCGTGAAGAAGCCCTGCGCCTGAGCCAGTTCGCCATCGACCAGAGCACGGTGGGTATTCTCTGGGTCAACTGGGACAGCCACGTACGCTACGCCAATCACGCCGCCGAGCGCATGCTGGGATATGGCGATGGCGAACTGCTGGAGCGGCCGTTGAGCACCTTCGAGCCGAGCCTGAACATGGACCGCTGGCTGGAGTTATGGAAAGGCGCACGCACGGGGGAGGGCGGTGTCGGCCAGTTCGAGGCGCAGTGCCGGCGGGCCGACAACAGCCTGCTGCCGGTCGAGCTATCACTGAGTTTTCTGCGTTTTCGAGATTCCGAATACCTGGTGGTCTACCTCGCCGATGTCACCGAGCGCCACCGCGCCCTGGCGGCACTGCGCGAGAGCGAGGCGAGGCTCAAGGGCATTGCCGGCAACGTGCCCGGGCTGGTGTTCCGCCTGGAGCGTGACCCGGCCGAAGGCGAGCTGGAATTCCCCTATATCAGTGAGGGCAGCGAGGCGTTGGTGGGCTATGCGCCTGTCGAGATCCAGCACCCACAGATGGGCCTGCGCAACCTGGTTCACCCCGAAGACCGCGCCGATTACCACCGGGTTCAGGACCTGGCCCTGGCCAGCGATCAGGACTGGTCCTGGCAGGGGCGCATCCTGACCCGCCACGGTGAACAACGCTGGGCCGACATCAAGGCCAGCACCCGGCGCCTGGCCAACGGCCAGGTGGTGTGGGACGGAGTGGTATGGGACATCACCCAGGGCAAGCGGGCCGAGTTGGCGTTGGCGAAATCCCAGGAGCAGCTGCGCGAGCTGTCGGCCCACCTGGAAAGCGTGCGCGAGGAAGAAAAGGCGCGCATCGCCCGGGAAGTGCATGATGAACTGGGGCAGATGCTGACCGTGCTCAAGCTGGAGGTGTCGATGTGCGAGCTGGCATTTGCCGACCTGGACCCCGGCCTGCATGAGCGCCTGGCAAGCATGAAGCGCCTGATTGCCCAGCTGTTCCAGCTGGTGCGTGATGTCGCCACTGCCTTGCGCCCCCCGATTCTCGATGCCGGCATTGCCTCGGCCATCGAATGGCAGGCACGGCGCTTTGAAGCCCGCACGCAGATCCCCTGCCTGGTACAAGTGCCGGATAATCTGCCAGCATTGAGCGATGCCAAGGCCACCGGCCTGTTTCGTATCTTGCAGGAGGCGCTCACCAACGTCATGCGCCACGCCCAGGCGCACAGCGTGGAGATCGAGCTGGTGCGTGAGGAAGGGCAATTGCGCATGACGGTCAGCGATGATGGCCAAGGCTTTTGCCGCGAGCAGACCCGGCCCACTTCATTTGGCCTGGTGGGTGTACGCGAGCGGGTGCTGATGCTGGGGGGCAGCATGGCGCTGGACAGTGAACCGGGCGAAGGCACCAGCCTGAGTGTGGCCATTCCGTTGGAGTAGGAGAGCAATCGTGATTCGAGTACTGGTGGCCGAAGACCACACCATTGTCCGTGAAGGCATCAAGCAGTTGATTGGCCTGGCCAAGGACATGCAGGTCGTGGGGGAGGCCGGGAATGGCGAGCAGTTGCTCGACACCCTGCGCCACACGCCGTGCGAAGTGGTGCTGCTGGATATCTCGATGCCGGGGGTGAGCGGCCTGGAGGCGATCCCGCGGATCCGTGCCCTGCACGATGCGCCGGCAATCCTGATGCTGTCGATGCACGACGAGGCCCAGATGGCGGCGCGGGCGCTGAAGGCTGGGGCGGCGGGCTATGCCACCAAGGACAGTGACCCGGCGCTGCTACTGACCGCGATACGTCGGGTGGCAAGTGGCGGGCGTTACATCGACCCGTCGCTGGCCGACCGCATGGTGTTCGAAGTGGGCCTGACCGAGTCCCGGCCATTGCACACGCTGCTGTCGGAGCGGGAGTTTTCGGTGTTCGAGCGCCTGGCCCAGGGGGCCAACGTCAACGACATCGCCCAGCAACTGGCGCTGTCGAGCAAGACCATCAGCACCCACAAGGCGCGTTTGATGCAAAAGCTGAAAGTGAACTCGCTGGCGGAGCTGGTGAAGTACGCCATGGAACACAAGCTGGTCTGATTGCGACATACGCGTGCCCGAAACTTGCCGAAGCCTCTGTGGGAGCGGGCATGCCCGCGAACGGGCCTGGCCTGCTGATCTCTATGGCTGAGCCGGCCTCTTCGCGGGCATGCCCGCTCCCACAGGTTTTGTGGCTGGCTCGCAAGGGCACTCCAATCCCGCCATTGCTGTAGGGCAATCCCTACAGCAAATCTTCCATCCGGATGATGGCATTCTCTCAGTGCCCCCGATTTTCGTGCGCTTACGCCTCTTCTACTCTTTTGTCTACGCAGTCATCCAACAAGAAGGTGCAGGCATGAGCGAGGCGAAGTCGAACGCTGCAACCAGCGAAACGCTGGTCAGCTTCCGTGGTGTGCAGAAGAGCTACGACGGCGAGTCGCTGATCGTCAAAGACCTCAACCTGGACATCCGCAAGGGCGAGTTCCTTACCCTGCTTGGCCCGTCCGGCTCCGGCAAGACCACCAGCCTGATGATGCTGGCCGGCTTCGAAACCCCTACCGCCGGTGAAATACAGCTGGCCGGGCGCTCGATCAACAACGTGCCGCCGCACAAGCGCGACATCGGCATGGTGTTCCAGAACTACGCGCTGTTCCCGCACATGACCGTGGCCGAGAACCTGGCCTTTCCGCTGACCGTACGCAACCTGAGCAAGACCGACGTCAGTGAGCGGGTCAAACGCGTGCTGAACATGGTCCAGCTCGATACATTCGCCAAGCGCTACCCCGGCCAGCTTTCCGGTGGCCAGCAGCAGCGGGTGGCCCTGGCCCGTGCACTGGTGTTCGAGCCGCAACTGGTGCTGATGGACGAACCGCTCGGCGCGCTGGACAAGCAGCTGCGTGAACACATGCAGATGGAGATCAAGCATATCCACCAGCGCCTGGGCGTGACCGTGGTGTACGTGACCCACGATCAGGGCGAAGCGCTGACCATGTCCGACCGCGTGGCGGTGTTCCACCAGGGCGAGATCCAGCAGATCGCCGACCCGCGCACGCTGTACGAAGAACCCTGCAATACTTTCGTCGCCAACTTCATCGGCGAGAACAACCGTATCAACGGCACCTTGCTGGCCAGCGATGGCAAGCGCTGCCAGGTGCAGCTGCCGCGCGGCGAGCGGGTCGAAGCGCTGGCGGTGAACGTCGGCCAGGCCGGCGAGCCGGTAACCCTGTCGATCCGCCCGGAGCGTGTGCGCCTGAATGGCCACAGCGAGAGCTGCGTCAACCGCTTCTCTGGCCGGGTGGCCGAATTCATTTACCTGGGCGACCACGTGCGGGTGCGCCTGGAAGTTTGCGGCAAGGCCGATTTCTTCGTGAAACAGCCGATTGCCGAGCTCGACCCGGCCCTGGCCGTGGGCGATGTGGTACCGCTGGGCTGGGAGGTGGAGCACGCCCGCGCGCTCGATCCGATTGCCGAAGCCCATTGATGGATTGCTTCACCAACCCTGTACTGTGGAGAGAATAAGAATGCGCAAGCAGTTGAAACTGACCGCCCTGGCCCTGGGGCTGTTCGCCGCTGGCCAGGCCATGGCCGCAGACCTCACCGTGATCTCGTTCGGGGGCGCCAACAAGGCCGCCCAGGTCAAAGCGTTCTACGAGCCATGGGAGAAGGCGGGCAATGGCAAGATCGTCGCCGGCGAGTACAACGGCGAAATGGCCAAGGTCAAGGCGATGGTCGACACCAAGAGCGTCTCGTGGAACCTGGTAGAGGTTGAGTCGCCAGAGCTGGCGCGCGGGTGCGATGAGGGCATGTTCGAAGAACTCGACCCAGCCCTGTTCGGCAGCGAGTCCGATTATGTGAAGGGCGCCATCCAGCCGTGCGGCGTAGGTTTCTTCGTTTGGTCCACGGTCATGGCTTATAACGCCGACAAGCTCAAGACCGCACCTACCAGCTGGGCCGATTTCTGGGACACCAAGCAGTTCCCAGGCAAGCGTGGCTTGCGCAAGGGCGCCAAGTACACCATGGAATTTGCACTGATGGCCGATGGTGTTGCGCCCAAGGACGTCTACAAGGTGCTGGCCACAAAGGAAGGCCAGGACCGCGCCTTCAAGAAACTTGATGAACTCAAGCCCAGCATCCAGTGGTGGGAAGCGGGTGCACAGCCACCGCAGTTCCTGGCTTCAGGCGATGTGGTCATGAGCTCTGCCTACAACGGCCGTATTGCCGCTGTGCAGAAAGAGAGCAACCTCAAGGTGGTGTGGAACGGCGGCATCTACGACTTTGACGCCTGGGCGATCCCTAAAGGTGCCAAGAACGTCGAAGAGGCGAAGAAGTTCATCGCCTACAGCGTCAAGCCCGAACAGCAGAAGATCTACTCCGAAAACATCGCCTACGGCCCGGCCAACTCCAACGCAGTAAGCCTGCTGTCGGACGAGGTGAAGAAGGACATGCCGACCACGCCTGAGAACATTGCCAACCAGGTGCAGATCGACGTGGCCTTCTGGGCCGACAACAGCGAGCAGCTGGAGCAACGCTTCAACGCCTGGGCGGCGAAGAAGTAACAAACCGCAAAGCAGGGCCGCCATGCGGCCCATCGCCGGCAAGCCAGCTCCCACAGGGACCGCGTAATCCCGCAAGCCAGTGCAGTGCCTGTAAGGGACAGGGATCAGAAGTCTCAAAGCCAGTGCAGTGCCTGTAAGGGACAGGGATCAGAAGTCTCGAAGCCGGTGCAGTGCCTGTAAGGGACAGGGATCAGAAGTCTCGAAGCCAGTGCAGTACCTGTAAGGGACAGGGATCAGAAGTCTCGAAGCCGGTGCAGTACCTGTGGGAGCTGGCTTGCCGGCGATGGGCTGCACGGCAGCCCCATTTTCAGTTCGTATCGCGGAGTTCGCCATGGCCATTGCAGTGCCCCTCAACGAAGGCGCAGGTCCAAGTCTCAAGCAGCGCCTGAAGCACGCCGAGCGGGTCAACCGCTGGAAGGCGCAGGCGTTGATCGCGCCGCTGGCGCTGTTTCTTCTGCTGGTGTTCCTGGTGCCGATTGCGGCGCTGCTGTACAAGAGTGTCGGCAACCCGGAAGTGGTCGCGGGCCTGCCACGCACGGTAGACGTCATCACCCAGTGGGATGGCAAGAGCCTGCCCGGTGAGGATGTGTACAAGGCGCTGAGCCAGGACCTGGCCGAGTCGCGCAAGAACCAGACCCTTGGCGACCTTTCCAAGCGCCTGAACATGGAACTGGCCGGCTACCGCAGCTTGTTGACCAAGACTGCCCGCGCGCTGCCATTCAAGGCCGAGCCTGCCTCTTATAAAGACGCCCTGCAGGCCGTCGACGAGCGTTGGGGCGACCCGGCCTACTGGCAGGCGATACGCCGCAATACCAGTACGGTGACCTCGTTCTACCTGCTGGCTTCTGTGGACCACCGCATCGACGACCTGGGCGAGCTGGCCAAGGCCACGCCGGACCAGGCCATTTACCTGGATATCTTTGCCCGCACCCTGTGGATGGGTGTAGTGATTACCGCCATCTGCCTGGTGCTGGCTTACCCACTGGCCTACCTGCTGGCCAACCTGCCAACCCGGCAGAGCAACCTGCTGATGATTCTGGTGCTGCTGCCGTTCTGGACCTCGATCCTGGTGCGGGTGGCGGCGTGGATCGTGCTGCTGCAATCGGGTGGCCTGATCAACAGTGCACTGATGGCCATGGGGATCATCGACCAGCCGCTGGAACTGGTGTTCAACCGCACCGGTGTGTACATCTCCATGGTGCACATCCTGCTGCCGTTCATGATCCTGCCGCTGTACAGCGTGATGAAGGGCATTTCGCCCAGCTATATGCGTGCCGCGATCTCGCTGGGCTGCCACCCGTTCGCCAGCTTCTGGCGGGTGTACTTCCCGCAGACCTACGCCGGTGGTGGCGCGGGTTGCCTGCTGGTGTTCATCCTGGCCATCGGCTACTACATCACCCCGGCGCTGCTGGGGAGCCCGAACGACCAGATGGTCAGCTACTTCGTTGCCTTTTATACCAACACCAGCATCAACTGGGGCATGGCCACCGCGCTGGGTGGGCTGTTGCTTTTGGCTACCGTGCTGTTGTACCTGATCTATAGCTGGCTGGTCGGCGCCAGCCGCCTGCGCCTGAGCTGAGGAGCCTTGCCATGTTGAGCCCCTATATGTCGCCCGTGGAGCGGGTCTGGTTCTACAGCCTGCGCATTCTTTGCGGCCTGGTTTTGCTGTTCCTGATCTTGCCGGTGCTGGTGATCGTGCCGCTGTCGTTCAACAGTGGCAGCTTCCTGGTGTACCCGTTGCAGGGCTTTTCGCTGCAGTGGTACCAGGACTTCTTCGGCTCGGCCGAATGGATGCGGGCGCTGAAAAACAGCATCATCGTCGCCCCGGCGGCCACGGTGCTGGCCATGGTGTTCGGCACCCTGGCGGCCATTGGCCTGACCCGTGGCGATTTCCCCGGCAAGTCGCTGGTGATGGCGCTGGTGATTTCACCGATGGTGGTGCCGGTGGTGATCATCGGTGTGGCCAGCTACCTGTTCTTTGCACCGCTGGGTATGGGTAACAGCTTCACCTCGCTGATTCTGGTGCATGCGGTGCTGGGTGTACCGTTCGTCATCATTACCGTGTCGGCAACCTTGCAGGGCTTCAACTACAACCTGGTGCGGGCGGCTGCCAGCCTGGGTGCGTCGCCGCTGCTGGCCTTCCGTCGGGTGACCCTGCCGCTGATTGCGCCCGGGGTGATCTCGGGTGCGCTGTTTGCCTTTGCGACGTCGTTCGACGAGGTGGTGGTGACACTGTTCCTGGCCGGGCCGGAGCAGGCGACCCTGCCGCGGCAGATGTTCAGTGGTATCCGCGAAAACCTGAGCCCCACCATTGCTGCTGCGGCGACCTTGCTGATTGCGTTCTCGGTGGTGTTGCTGCTGACCCTGGAGTGGTTGCGTGGGCGCAGCGAGAAGCTGAGAACACAGCAACCGGCCTGATGATGGGTCGCCTGTGCCGGCCTCTTCGCCGGCAAGCCAGCTCCCACAGGGTTCTCCACAGGCCTCATGAGATGCAGGGTCCTGTAGAGAGCTCTGTGGGAGCTGGCTTGCCGGCGATGAGGCCAGCACAGCCAGTGCCAGGCTCTTGGGTATAGGTCGCGATCATGTGATACCAATCAGCCCTCATCCGTTCGCCTGGGTTACAATGCGCGCCACCGTGATTCTGCCAACAGGTGCGCCATGCAGCCCTACGCTATTGCCCCCTCCATCCTCTCCGCCGATTTCGCCCGCCTGGGTGAAGACGTCGACAAGGTATTGGCTGCGGGTGCCGACATCGTCCACTTCGATGTCATGGACAACCACTACGTTCCCAACCTGACCATTGGCCCGATGGTCTGCACCGCCCTGCGCAAGTACGGTGTTACCGCGCCGATCGACGTGCACCTGATGGTCAGCCCGGTCGACCGCATCATCGGCGACTTCATCGAAGCCGGCGCCACCTACATCACCTTCCACCCGGAAGCCTCGCAGCACGTCGACCGTTCGCTGCAACTGATCAAGGATGGCGGCTGCAAGGCCGGCCTGGTGTTCAACCCGGCCAGCAGCCTGGATGCCCTGAAGTACGTGATGGACAAAGTCGACATGGTGCTGCTGATGAGCGTCAACCCAGGCTTCGGCGGGCAGAAGTTCATCCCGGGCACCCTCGACAAGCTGCGCGAGGCGCGTGCGCTGATCGACGCCAGTGGCCGTGATATCCGCCTGGAAATCGACGGTGGCGTGAACGTCAACAACATCCGCGAGATCGCTGCCGCTGGCGCCGACACCTTCGTGGCCGGCTCGGCAATCTTCAACGCCCCGGACTACCAGGAAGTCATCGCCAAGATGCGCGCCGAACTGGCTCAGGCCCGCCCATGAGTGGCTTCGAGCAGCTCTTCCCGGGGACGCTGCCCAGGCTGGTGATGTTCGATCTGGACGGTACCCTGATCGATTCCGTGCCTGACCTGGCCGCCGCCGTGGACCGCATGCTGCTCGAACTGGGGCGCCCGCCTGCCGGCCTTGAGGCAGTACGCCACTGGGTCGGCAACGGCGCCCAGGTGCTGGTGCGCCGTGCGCTGGCGGGTGGCATAGACCACGCCGCCGTGGACGATGCGCTGGCCGACCAGGCGCTGGCGCTGTTCATGGACGCCTATGCGCAAAGCCATGAGCTGACCGTGGTCTACCCCGGTGTGCAAGACACCCTGCGCTGGCTGCGCAAGCGGGGCGTGGAAATGGCCCTGATCACCAACAAGCCCGAGCGCTTCGTCGGCCCGTTGCTGGACCAGATGAAAATCGGCAACTACTTCCGCTGGATCATTGGCGGCGACACCCTGCCACAGAAAAAGCCAGACCCGGCGGCTTTGCTGTTTGTCATGCAGATGGCCAGCGTTACCCCGCAGCAGTCGCTGTTTGTCGGCGATTCGCGCAGTGACGTGTTGGCGGCCAAGGCGGCTGGCGTGCAGTGCGTTGGGCTGACCTATGGCTACAACCATGGCCGGCCGATCCACGACGAATCCCCCAACCTGGTAATCGACGATCTGCGTGCGTTGCTGCCCGGTTGCGCAGACCCGGCCACTGGGATAACGTTGGCCAACCTTCAAGCCTCACAAGACAGAGAGCCCACCGTGCTGGTTACTGGCAAATTCTGGATGAAAGTCATCAAGGCCCTGGCCCGTTGGCGTTGGCGCGCCTGACTTCCGCCTGCCGGCGCGTGCCGGCCCGTCCGTTTGCCTGACCTATTGCTGCTTGCCACGAGGCTACTCATGAACCGCGAAGAATTCCTGCGCCTGGCCGCTGCCGGCTACAACCGCATTCCCCTGGCCTGCGAAACCCTGGCCGACTTCGACACGCCGTTGTCGATCTACCTGAAACTGGCTGACCAGCCCAATTCGTATCTGCTCGAGTCGGTGCAGGGTGGCGAGAAATGGGGCCGTTACTCGATGATCGGCCTGCCGTCGCGCACCGTGATGCGTGTGCACGGCTACCACGTCAGTATCCTGCAGGATGGCGTCGAGGTTGAAAGCCACGATGTCGAAGACCCGCTGGCCTTTGTCGAAAGTTTCAAGGACCGTTACAAGGTCGCTGATATCCCTGGTCTGCCGCGCTTCAACGGCGGCCTGGTCGGCTACTTTGGCTATGATTGCGTGCGTTATGTGGAAAAACGCCTTGGCGCCAGCCCCAACCCGGACCCGCTGGGCGTGCCGGATATCCTGCTGATGGTGTCCGATGCGGTGGTGGTGTTCGACAACCTGGCAGGCAAGATGCACGCCATCGTGCTGGTCGACCCGGCTGAAGATCAGGCCTTTGAACAGGGCCAGGCACGCCTGCAAGGCCTGCTGGAAACCCTGCGTCAGCCGATCACCCCGCGCCGCGGCCTGGACCTTAGTGGCCCGCAGGCCGCCGAGCCGGAATTCCGCTCCAGCTATACCCGCGACGACTACGAGAACGCGGTCGGCCGTATCAAGGAGTACATCCTGGCCGGCGACTGCATGCAGGTGGTGCCGTCGCAACGCATGTCGATCGACTTCAAGGCTGCGCCCATCGACCTGTACCGTGCGCTGCGCTGCTTCAACCCGACGCCGTACATGTACTTCTTCAACTTCGGCGACTTCCATGTGGTCGGCAGTTCGCCCGAGGTGCTGGTGCGGGTCGAGGACAACCTGGTCACCGTGCGCCCGATTGCCGGTACCCGGCCGCGTGGCGCGACTGAAGAAGCCGACCGCGCGCTGGAAGACGACCTGCTGTCGGACGACAAGGAAATCGCCGAACACCTGATGCTGATCGACCTGGGCCGCAACGACGTCGGCCGTGTGTCCTCGACCGGCAGTGTGCGCCTGACCGAGAAGATGGTGATCGAGCGTTACTCCAACGTGATGCACATTGTCTCCAACGTCACCGGCCAGCTGCGTGAGGGGCTGACGGCGATGGATGCACTGCGGGCAATCCTGCCGGCTGGCACCCTGTCGGGTGCACCGAAGATTCGCGCGATGGAGATCATCGACGAGCTGGAGCCGGTCAAGCGTGGGGTCTACGGTGGTGCAGTCGGCTACTTTGCCTGGAACGGCAACATGGACACCGCGATCGCAATCCGTACAGCCGTGATCAAGGACAGTGAACTGCATGTGCAGGCCGGGGGCGGCATCGTTGCCGACTCGGTGCCGGCGCTGGAGTGGGAAGAAACCATCAACAAGCGCCGGGCCATGTTCCGTGCCGTGGCGCTTGCAGAGCAGACGTTGGCTAAATAAACAGATTGGGGCTGCTTTGCAGCCCTTCGCGGGCTCGCCCGCTCCCACAGGGAAATCACATTCTTCAAGGTTTGTGTAGCACCTGTGGGAGCGGGCGAGCCCGCGAAGGGCCGCAAAGCGGCCCCATCAATTCAGAAGTCCACGCTCACCCCCAGGCTAACCCCCTGCTGCGTCAACTCATCGCTCTTGCGCCAGTTGTAATTGCCACGCACATGCACCCCTGCCACCACTTCATGGCTCACCCCCAGGCTCGCCCGGGTCAGGTCGCTGTGCGGCGTATAACCGGTCAGGGTGAAGTCATTGGCTGGCAAGCTGGTCAGGTGCATCGTTACATCCTGCTGGTCATCCTCGAATTCATGCTCCTGTGCCACCTCGGCGAGCAGCCGGGTACCTGGCAGCACCTGCACGCTGCCCAGCAACCCCAGGCCCAAGCGGCGTGAAGTGCGCTCCTGGTCATCGAAGCCCAGTGCCGTCGAGCGCCCGCTCTTCTCGTTGTACCCATCCACTTTCACACGTGCATAGTCGGCACTGATGAATGGCGCCAGCTGCCAATTGCTGCTGTCTGCCGCCAGGTTGTAGCCCAGCCGCCCGGACATCGCCCAGGCCTCGCCGTTGGTGTCGCCCTTTTCGCTGCGCTCGTTCACGCCAAGGGCAAAGGTGCGCTTGAGGTCGCTGTAGTCGAGGTGCCCGGCGGTCAATGCAGCATCGGCCCACCAGCGGCCCTGGCGGTACTGGGCGAAGGCGCTGGCCAGGTAGCTGTTCAGTTTGTAGTCCGAATCATTGGCGCCGGCCTCCAGCTTTTGCCGATACGCGCCGCCGGCCAGGCCCAAACGCCAGGCATCGTTCAGGCGATAGCTGCCGCCCACGGTCAGGTTATAGCCGCGGCCATCGCCGCTGGCCGCGCTGTGCTGGCTGTCGAAGTCCAAGTCCTGGGCACCGGTGGCGACGAAGGCCTGCCATTGGCCAACGGCCTGCCAGGGCGTCTGCCATTGGTTGCGCAGTTCGTCCTGGTGGGCGCGCAGGCTGGCGTGGGCCATTTCCGGTAGTAGCGTCAGTTCCCACGGGGCGGAGATGATCGAATAGGCGTAGTCGGCAATCAGTTGCTGGCCAGCAATGGTCGGGTGGACCGAGTCGTTGAACAGCAGTTTTGTCGGGTCTGGGCTTGTGCCATTGATGCCGTACACCGGGTTTTCCACGCAGCTGGCGCCGCTGTAGCAGGTACCGACCAGGTTCTGGTCGCTGGCCAGGCCGAACTGGTTGGGGCTGGCCAGTGCCTCGCCCAGCAGCACCGGGATGTTCAGCGGGATGATCTCGGCATCGATCTGACCGAGTTGGCTGATCAGTGACTGGTTGAACGCGCCAGACAGCAGTGAGAGCGGGTTTTGCTGCGGCGTGCCGCTGAAGTTGGGCGTTTGGCCCAGGTCGGGCAGCAGCCAGACCATGATGTAGCGGGCACCACCTTGTTGCAGCGCCTGGGCGCTGGCCGCAAGGCGGGCACCGGCGGCCACGGCGTCGGCTGGGCTGTTCACCAGGCCTTGCAGGAAGTCGTTGCCGCCGCCCGTCAGGTAGTAGAGCGCGTTGGGGTCGGCACGCAGGCCGTTGGCCAGGTAGCCCGCCTTTTCACGCAGCACCAGGCCGGCGCCGGGGTTTCCTGGCGGGATGACGGTCTCGGAAGTTGTCGTGATCGAATCCAGGATCTGCTGGGTTGTATAACCACCGACAGCCCAGTTGTTGCCATCGGGCTGGATGCCCACTGACGTGGAGGGGTTCAGCTCATCCGGGTTTATACCCAGCCTTCCCCCCAGGATCATGGGCGACACAGGTGCAAAGTTGCCATTGGCATCGCGGTTTGTGAACCGGGCGCCGGATGTGCCGCCGGTCAGGTCGGGGAACTGCCCCGCATCGGCGAGGCTGTCGCCAAACACGATCAGCGTGGAATAGGGCGAGGGTGCAGCGAACGCCTGGCTGCAGGCCAGGGCCAGTGAGGCAAGGGTAAAACGCAATAACGGGGCTTTTCGCATCTGGGAACATCCTTTTCTTTGTTTTTATCTGGACAACCTGATCGACCTTAGCAAATCGCAGTGCATCCCTCCCAAGTCCATTCGTTTCCCCGTGTTTAAAGGCATATTGCGCCCGCCGCCCCGGTAAGCTACTGTGCCGGGACGTATGAGCGAGACCTATCCTGTGTTGATCGTCAGTAAACTCTTGATGCGCGTAATCAAGGCCCACGCCCGTTGGCGTTGGCGCGCCTGACTTTATCCCCTGCCGGCCCGCCCGGCCCGCCCCCGTTTGCCTTCTTCTTTACTGCCCTTTGTGGCGAAGCCGTGCCTGTAGCGGCTGCAAGAAGGTTCGAATTCTGAAGTCAGTAAATTCAAGAGGTTCAACACCATGTTACTGATGATCGACAATTACGACTCATTCACTTACAACGTCGTCCAGTACCTTGGCGAGCTGGGTGCCGAGGTCAAGGTCATTCGCAATGACGAAATGACCATCGCTCAGATCGAAGCCCTCAACCCCGAGCGCATCGTCGTGTCCCCGGGCCCGTGCACGCCAAGCGAGGCTGGCGTGTCCATCGAGGCCATCCTGCATTTTGCCGGCAAGCTGCCGATTCTGGGTGTGTGCCTGGGCCACCAGTCCATCGGCCAGGCCTTTGGCGGTGACGTGGTGCGTGCCCGCCAGGTGATGCACGGCAAGACCAGCCCGGTACACCACCGTGACCTGGGCGTGTTCGCCGGCCTCAACAACCCGCTGACCGTGACCCGCTACCATTCGCTGGTGGTCAAGCGCGAAACCTTGCCCGATTGCCTGGAGGTCACTGCCTGGACCGCTCATGCAGACGGTTCGGTCGACGAGATCATGGGCCTGCGTCACAAAACGCTGAATATCGAAGGGGTGCAGTTCCACCCCGAGTCGATCCTGACCGAGCAGGGCCACGAGCTGTTCGCCAACTTCCTCAAGCAGACCGGCGGCCACCGCTAAGGATCGAACATGGATATCAAGAGCGCGTTGAGCCGTATCGTCGGCCAGCTGGACCTTTCTACCGAAGAAATGCGCGACGTCATGCGCCAGATAATGACCGGCCAGTGCAGCGAGGCGCAGATCGGCGCCTTCCTGATGGGCATGCGCATGAAGAGTGAAAGCATCGACGAAATCGTCGGCGCGGTGTCGGTGATGCGTGAGCTAGCCGACAAGGTTGAACTGAAAAGCCTGGATGGCGTCGTTGATATCGTCGGCACCGGCGGTGATGGGGCCAATATCTTCAACGTGTCCACCGCGTCTTCGTTCGTCCTGGCGGCGGCGGGCTGCACCGTGGCCAAGCACGGCAACCGCGCAGTGTCGGGCAAGAGCGGCAGCGCCGACCTGTTGGAAGCTGCCGGCATCTATCTGAACCTGACGCCAGTTCAGGTGGCCCGCTGCATTGACAGCCTGGGCATCGGCTTCATGTTCGCGCAAAGCCATCACTCGGCCATGAAATATGCTGCCGGCCCGCGCCGCGATCTGGGGTTGCGTACCCTGTTCAACATGCTCGGCCCGCTTACGAATCCGGCCGGAGTGAAGCATCAGGTGGTCGGCGTGTTCGCTCAGGCCCTGTGCCGCCCGTTGGCTGAAGTTCTGCAACGCCTGGGTAGCAAGCATGTGCTGGTGGTGCACTCGAAGGATGGCCTGGATGAGTTCAGCCTGGCTGCCCCCACCTTCGTTGCCGAGCTGAAGAACGACGAAATTACTGAATACTGGGTCGAGCCGGAAGACCTCGGCATGAAGAGCCAGAGCTTGCATGGCCTTGCCGTCGAGAACCCGCAGGCGTCGCTGGAGTTGATCCGCGATGCGCTGGGCCGGCGCAAGACCGAGAACGGTCAGAAGGCCGCCGAGATGATCGTGCTTAATGCTGGCGCGGCACTGTATGCAGCCGACCATGCCATGAGCCTGAAAGCCGGTGTAGAACTGGCCCATGATGTACTGCACACCGGCCTGGCCTGGGAAAAGCTGCAGGAACTGGGTGCCTTTACTGCAGTATTCAAGGTGGAGAACGAAGCATGAGTGTGCCGACGGTGCTGGAAAGGATCATTGCCCGCAAGTTCCAGGAAGTGGCCGAGCGCAGCGCGCGCGTCAGCCTCGCCGAGCTGGAAGGCCTGGCCAAGGTTGCCGATGCCCCGCGTGGCTTCGCCAATGCGCTGATCGAGCAGGCCAAGCGCAAACAGCCAGCGGTGATCGCCGAGATCAAGAAGGCTTCGCCGAGCAAGGGCGTGATCCGCGAGCACTTCGTGCCGGCGGAAATCGCTGTCAGCTACGAGAAGGGCGGCGCTACCTGCCTCTCGGTACTGACCGATGTCGATTACTTCCAGGGTGCCGATGAGTACCTGCAGCAGGCACGTGCTGCCGTTTCGCTGCCGGTGATCCGCAAGGACTTCATGGTCGACCCTTACCAGATCGTCGAAGCCCGGGCCTTGGGCGCGGACTGCGTGCTGCTGATCGTCTCGGCGCTGGACGACGTGAAAATGGCCGAACTGGCCGCGACCGCAAAAGACGTCGGCCTCGACGTGCTGGTGGAAGTGCACGATGGCGATGAGCTGGAGCGCGCGTTGAAAACCCTGGATACGCCGCTGGTGGGGGTGAATAACCGCAACCTGCACACCTTCGAGGTCAGCCTGGAAACCACCCTTGACCTGCTGCCGCGCATTCCGCGTGATCGCCTGGCGATTACCGAAAGCGGTATTCTCAACCGGGCCGATGTCGAACTGATGGCAATCAACGAGGTTTACTCGTTCCTGGTGGGCGAGGCGTTCATGCGCGCTGAGCAGCCTGGGCTGGAGTTGCAGCGGTTGTTCTTCCCCGAACAAGTGAAGAAGACTGTTCAGCACCTGGACTGATCAAATGAAGCCGGCGTTTTTGCCGGCTTTTTTGTAGGCCTGACATGGCCCTTTCACGGGTGCTTCACCACTCTTAAGCCCTGTGCTAGAGCTATGGGAGCGGGCATGCCCGCGAAGAGGCCATCAAAAACAACATCAAAGGTGGATCAATGACCGATCAACCCCTGGCCCTGACCGTCGAACAAGGCCTGCACACCGAACAGGAACTGCTGGCCGCGGTGTGCCGCGGCGAACGCGAAAGTGGCGTGCTGTTCTGGCGCCCTACCGACCATGCCCTGGTCATGCCCCGGCGCATGAGCCGCCTCGACAATTTCGAAGCCGCCTGTTCGGAGCTGGCGATTGCCGGCTGGCCGGTGCTGCTGCGCGAGACTGGCGGTGAGCCGGTGCCCCAATCCCATTCCACCGTCAACGTCGCACTGGTGTACGTTGCCCCGCGCAGCGAAGGCGATCACGGCCGCATCGAAAGCGCCTACGAGCGCCTGTGCCTGCCGCTGTGCGATGTACTGCGCGAGTGGGGCGGGGTGGCGTCGGTGGGTGAAATCGACGGGGCGTTCTGCGATGGCCGTTACAACGTCAACCTCAATGGCCGCAAGCTGGTGGGCACCGCCCAGCGCTGGCGTCAGGGCCTGGGTGGCAAGCGCCCGGTAGTGCTGGTGCACGGTGCGTTGCTGCTGGACAACGAGCGTGAATCGATGGTGGCGGCGGTCAACCGCTTCAATGAGTGCTGTGAGCTGGAGCAGCGCTGCCGCGCCGATGCACACATCGCCTTGCATGAAGTGGCGCCCGCGGCGCCCTGGTTCGCGCGCTTGTCGCAGGCCTACGCCAAGGTGCTTGCAGACCTGCCCAAGGACTAGACGTTGTCCCTAGCGGGTACCGTAGACCACCATGGTCTTGCCCTTTACCTGCACCAGGCTGCGCTCTTCAAGGTCCTTGAGGACGCGGCCGACCATTTCCCGGGAGCAACCGACGATTCGCCCGATTTCCTGGCGGGTGATCTTGATCTGCATGCCGTCGGGGTGGGTCATGGCATCGGGTTGCTTGCACAATTCCAGCAGGCAACGGGCAACCCGCCCGGTGACGTCGAAAAATGCCAGGTCGCCGACCTTGCGTGTAGTGTTGCGCAGGCGCTGGGCCATCTGGCTGCCCAGGGCATAGAGGATTTCCGGGTCCTGGCGCGCCAGTTCGCGGAACTTCTCGTAGCTGATCTCGGCCACTTCGCACTCAGTCTTGGCTCGCACCCAGGCACTGCGCTGCTGTTCGCCGTCAACCGGCTCGAACAACCCCAGCTCGCCAAAGAAATCGCCATTGTTGAGATAGGCAATGATCATTTCACGGCCGTCGTCGTCTTCGATGAGGATGGTGACCGAACCCTTGATGATGAATGACAGTGTCTCGGCCCGGTCGCCGGCGCAGATGATGTTGCTCTTGGCGGTATAACGGCGGCGCTGGCAATGTACCAGCAGCTTGTCGATGTTCTTGATCTTGGCGGGTAGGGCGGAGGCAACCATCACGAAATCCTGTTCGATACGACCCGTAGGCTTTTTATAAGGCTGTCTGGCGCAAGCGCCATTCATTTGGCGCCAGCTTATCAGACGTCACCGGATGTTTCGGTACTAAACCGACACGTCTCGTGCTTTTCCCACAGCCGCACAAGGTCTAAGCTGACACCCTTTTCCGAATATCAGGAGTCCGGGTAGATGAAGGCACGTATCCAGTGGGCCGGTGAGGCCATGTTCCTCGGCGAATCGGGGAGTGGTCATGTCGTCGTGATGGACGGCCCGCCCGAGGCCGGCGGCCGCAACCTGGGTGTGCGTCCGATGGAAATGTTGCTGTTGGGCCTGGGTGGCTGCAGCAGCTTTGACGTGGTGAGCATTCTGAAGAAATCGCGCCAGGCGGTGGAAAGCTGCGAGGCGTTTCTGGAAGCCGAGCGCGCCAGCGAAGACCCGAAGGTGTTCACCAAGATTCACATGAACTTCGTGGTGAAAGGCCGTGGTCTGAAAGAAGCACAGGTCAAGCGGGCAGTGGAGTTGTCGGCAGAGAAGTACTGCTCGGCCTCGATCATGCTCGAACGTGCCGGGGTTGAGATTACCCACGGGTATGAAATCGTAGAGCTCGGTTAACGCAACGGGTTTGGGGGCTGCTTCGCAGCCCATCGCCGGCAATATCAGCTCCGAAGCGCAGGCAGTGCAGCTTGCACCCACCCTGGCAGCCATCCCCGCATTACTTGGCTCAACCGCTCCCGCCGCTTCTGGTAAACCAGCCCCAGCCAGATAACCCCCAGTCCGATCAAGGTCACCACCACCGGGAACAGCAGCGACTCGGCAAACACCTCGTATGACAGGTACCCCAGGTAAGCCGCCACCCCCAGCGCACCAAACACCATGAACACCGGCCGGCGCAGCAGCACCGCCATGCCCATCAGCACGATGTTGATCAGGCAGTACAGGGCCTTGCCCAACTCACTGCCACTGTCCACCAGCGTCAGCCCGCCCCAGAATGCCGCCAGCCCGGCCAGGTAGCCCCAGCGGGCATAGTCCTCTCGCGTGCGGCCGTCTATCACAAGGAACACCACCAGCAAAGCCAACCCGAACCACAGCGAAACCTCGCGGCGCTGCTCCCAGCTGAACGGCGAGCCGAAGAACCATTCGCTCAGGTCCATCGACATGAACCACAAGGCCACGGCTATCGGCATCACGACGAACGGGTAGGGGATCAGCCGCAGCATCAGCAGCCCGGCGAGCACCGTGGCCGCTTCCATCGCCAGCCAGCCGCCCTGCACGTAGGTGTAGTACTGGTGATAGTTGGCTTGCGCGTCGTCCAGTGGCCACCAGCCCACCAGGCGTTCGATGGCGAACACTGCCAGTGGCACGATGCTGACCGCGACGGCCGCCAGCACCCCGGCAGCAACCGGCTGGGCGCGGCGTTGCAGATGCAGGGCGAACAAGGTGATCACCAGGATATAGAGGCTGGCGATGACCAGCAGAGCGCCGTCGCCAATGCTCATCCAGGCTTCGGTGAGCAACCAGCCCATGGCCGCCATGATCAGCATGGCGCCGAAGTAGAAGGCGACATGGGCCAGCTGGAAGCTGCCCCGTTGGGCCGGTTGCTGGCGCAGGAATACCAGCAGGGCCTGGTCCTGGCCCGGCTGAAGAATGCCGGCTTGCACGGCGCGCGCCAGGTCCTTGGCGTCGATTCGATCCGTCATGGCGATGCCTTCAGATGCGGTAGGTGCTCTTGGTCATGACCTTGGCCAGCAAGCTCATGCCAAAGCGGACCGGTGCCGGGAAGCGATAACCACCGGCTTCCAGTGCTGATTCGGCATGCTGCTCTTCATCGATGCGCATCTGCTCGAGAATGGCCCGGGACTTTTCGTCTTCGTGCGGGATTTGCTCCAGGTGCTCGTCGAGGTGCTTGCACACCTGGTGTTCGGTGGCGGCGACGAAGCCCAGGCTGACCTTGTCGCTGACCAGGCCGGCGAGTGCGCCGATGCCGAACGACATGCCATAGAACAGGGGGTTGAGCACGCTTGGGTGGCTGTTCAGCTGGCGAATGCGCTGTTCGCACCAGGCCAGGTGGTCCACTTCTTCCTCGGCAGCATGCTCCATGGCCTTGCGTACCTGGGGCAGTTTGGCGGTCAGCGCCTGGCCCTGGTACAGCGCCTGGGCACACACCTCGCCGGTGTGGTTGATACGCATCAGCCCGGCGATGTGGCGGGTCTGCTGATCGTCCAGCTCCGCGTCCGGCTGGACAATGGCCGGCGATGGCCGGGCGGGTTGGCCGCTGAAGGGCAGCAAGGTGCGCATGGCGGTATCGGCCTGCAGCAACAAGCGGTCGAGCGGCGAGTAGTGACGTTCGGTAGCCATCGGGCACCTCCGCAAGAATGTGCCCGACAGTTTACCGCAATAGCGGCGGGGTCGCTTGCCGTGGATCAGCCCGGTGGCCAGTTCATCTGGCGCTGGCCAAGCACGTGCATATGGATGTGATAGACGGTCTGGCCGCCTTTCGGGTTGCAGTTCATGACCACGCGGAAACCTTCCTCGCAGCCTTGCTCGACAGCCAGGCGCTGGGCGGTGAACAGGATGTGGCCAGCCAGGGCCTTGTCTTCTTCGGTCAGGTCATTGAGCGTGCGGATGTGTTTTTTCGGGATGACCAGAAAATGTACCGGTGCCGCGGGTGCAATGTCCTTGAAGGCCAGGACCTGGTCGTCTTCGTAGATGATATCCGCCGGGATTTCCCGGTTGATGATTTTGAGGAATAGATCGTCCACAGCACTTGCTCCATGGTGAGGGTCGGGCCGAGTGTACTCAGCCGAGCGCCGCTCGCCCAGTGGCTATTCCATGCCGGCCGGGCAATAGCGGCGGTGGATGGCCCCGGCCAGTTTGCACACCAGCCAGCGCGGCAGCAGGCGCGGGGCAAATGCCAGCCAGCGGTTGCGCCGGCCGGGCAGGATCAGCGCGCGGTTCTTGTCCAGCGCACGTACTGTGTACAGCGCGATTTCCTCGGGGCTGAGGCAGCGGGGTTTGCCGTCGAGCCGGGCGATGCGCCGGTGCGGGGAGCGTACCGGCCCGGGGCACAGCACCGAGACCTTGATGCCGGCACGCTTGAGCTCTTCGCGCAGCGCCTGGGAAAAGCTCAGCACGTACGCCTTGCTGGCGGCATAGGCTGCCATCCACGGGCCGGGTGCCACCCCGGCCAGGCCGGCGACGTTGAGGATCTGCCCGCCACCCTGCACGGCCATCAGGTTGCCGATGGCATGGCAGAGGCGGCTCAGGGCCAGAACGTTGACTTCAAGCAGGTCCTGTTCGTCGGCCCACTCATGAGCCAGGAACGGCCCGTAGGTGCGCAAGCCGGCGCAGTTGACCAGCAGGTCGATACGCCGTTCGCCTTCTTCCAGCTCCAGTACGAAGCCCGACAGGCGCAGCGGCTGGCTGAGGTCGCAGGCGCGGAACAGCACCTCGACACCAAAGCGCTGGGTCAGCTCGATGGCCACGGGCTCCAGCGTTTCCCGCTGACGTGCCACCAGGATCAGGTTGCGCCCGCGCCGTGCCAGCGCTTCCGCCAGGGCCAGGCCCAGGCCGCTGGAAGCACCAGTGATCATGGCGTAACGGGTCATGCAAGGCTCCTGGGGGCGAAAGAGGGCGCCTAGTGTACAGCTTGGCCGGGCAAGGTGTTGCGTTTTGCTACAAGGTGCGGGCGCGCAGAATCTGGCAGCGCTCCAGGGCTTCCCGGTACTCACTGTGGAGCCGTTCGATCAATGCACTGGCACTGGGCAGGTCATGGATTTCGCCGACGCCCTGGCCCGCCGACCATACGGTCTTCCAGGCTTTGGCTTCGTCGTCGACAGGTTTGAGCTTGCCTTGCTCGTGGCCGCCTTTGAGGGCGCTCATGTCGTAGCCAGCCTGCTCCAGGCTCGAACGCAAGAAGCTTGCAGGGATGCCGGACACTGCCGGGGTGTGAATGATGTCGGCGGCGTGGGCATCGAGCAGCATCTGCTTGTAGGCATCCTGAGCCTGGCTTTCTGTAGTAGCGATAAACCGTGTGCCCATGTAGGCCAGGTCGGCGCCCAGCAATTGTGCGGCAAGGATTTCGTGGCCGTGGTTGAGACAGCCGGCCAGCAGCAGGGTCTTGTCGAAGAACTGGCGAATCTCTGCGGCCAAGGCGAACGGGCTCCAGGTGCCGGCATGGCCGCCTGCGCCGGCAGCGACAGCGATCAGCCCGTCGACACCCGCGTCGGCGGCTTTCTCGGCATGTCGGCGGGTGGTGACGTCGTGGAACACCAGGCCGCCGTAGCCATGCACGGCATCGACCACTTCCTTGACCGCCCCCAGGCTGGTGATGACGATCGGCACGCGATGTTCCACGCACAAGGCCAGGTCGGCCTGCAGGCGTGGGTTGGTCGGGTGCACGATCAGGTTGACTGCATAGGGGGCTGGCGCCTGCAATTGCGCCAGGCCTGCCTCGATCTCCTCCAGCCAAGCCTTGAAGCCGGCGCTGTCGCGCTGGTTAAGGGCCGGAAAACTGCCGACCACGCCGCTGGCGCAGCATGCCAGCACCAGTGTGGGGTTGGAGATCAGGAACATCGGCGCCGCAACCACAGGCAGGCGCAGGCGTTGTTCGAGCGAGGCAGGTAGCGACATGGCAAGGCTCCTTGAACGGGTGGCTATGTCAGAACGGTTTGACCACCACCAGAATTACGATGCCCAGCAGGAACAGCACGGGCACTTCGTTGAACCACCGATAGTAGACATGGCTGCGGGTGTTGTTGCCGCTGGCGAAGCGTTTGCGTTGGGCACCGCACATGTGATGGTAGCCGGTCAGCAGGATGACCAGGGTCAGCTTGGCATGCAGCCAGCCCTGGCTGAGCCAGCCGGGGGTGAGGTAAAGCATCCACGCGCCGAACACGTAGGTGGCGATCATTGCCGGGTTCATGATGCCGCGGTACAGCTTGCGTTCCATGGTGACGAAGCGGTCCTTGCTGATGCTGTCCTCGCTCTGGGCGTGGTAGACGAACAGCCGCGGCAGGTAGAACAGGCCGGCGAACCAGCAGACCACGCTGACGATATGCAGCGCTTTGATCCATAGGTAAAGCATGGAGGGAGTTCCTTCAGGTATTCACGGTCGTCAGATAGTAGTGGTCAAGCGCCCGAAGGGTCACCCGAAGAGTTGTTACAGGCGCTTCGCGACCCTATTATCGTGCGCTTTCCAGACGGCTCGTTGATAAGGGGCAAGCGTTATGATCAAGGTCGGTATCGTCGGCGGCACGGGTTACACCGGCGTCGAACTGTTGCGTCTGCTGGCACAGCATCCACAGGCCGAAGTGGCGGTCATCACTTCGCGCTCCGAGGCGGGCGTGGCGGTGGCGGACATGTACCCGAACCTGCGCGGCCACTATGACGGGCTGGCGTTCAGCGTGCCGGACAGCAAGGCCCTGGCCGCCTGCGATGTGGTGTTCTTCGCCACTCCGCACGGTGTTGCCCATGCCCTGGCTGGCGAACTGCTGGCGGCCGGTACCAAGGTGATCGACCTGTCGGCTGACTTCCGCCTGCAGGATGCTACCGAGTGGGGCAAGTGGTATGGTCAGCCGCACGGCGCGCCAGAACTGCTCAAGGACGCGGTATATGGCCTGCCTGAAGTCAACCGCGAGAAGATTCGCCAGGCGCGCCTGATCGCCGTGCCGGGTTGCTACCCGACCGCCACCCAGCTGGGCTTCTTGCCGCTGCTGGAAGCGGGCCTGGCCGACCCGTCGCGCCTGATTGCCGACTGCAAGTCGGGTGTCAGTGGCGCTGGTCGTGGTGCGGCAGTCGGTTCGCTGTTCTGCGAGGCCGGCGAAAGCATGAAGGCCTATGCGGTCAAGGGCCATCGTCACCTGCCGGAAATCAGCCAGGGCCTGCGCCTGGCCGCTGGCAAGGACATCGGCCTGACCTTCGTGCCGCACTTGACGCCAATGATCCGTGGCATCCACGCCACCCTGTACGCGAACGTGGTCGACACCTCGGTCGACCTGCAGGCGCTGTTCGAAAAGCGCTACGCCCACGAACCGTTCGTCGATGTGATGCCAGCGGGCAGCCACCCGGAAACCCGCAGTGTGCGCGGCGCCAACGTCTGCCGCATTGCCGTTCATCGCCCGCAGGGTGGTGACCTGGTGGTGGTGCTGTCGGTGATCGACAACCTGGTCAAGGGCGCGTCGGGCCAGGCGGTACAGAACCTGAACATCCTGTTTGGTCTGGATGAGCGCATGGGCCTGTCCCACGCGGGCTTGTTGCCGTAAGCAAGCCCCTGTCGAAATGGCCCGCCTCGTGCGGGCCTTTTTGTTTGTCGCGACTAAAGCCGCACAATTGTTGACCGATTTTCTCGGGAAAGCGGATAATGCGCGTCATCGAGTTTTAAGGCGGCAACTGCGCCGGGAGAGTCAACATGAGCGTCGAAACCTTCACCCCTACCGGTCTGGAATTCACCCATGGGGCAGCCCAGAAAGTGAAGAACCTGGTCGATGAGGAAGGCAATGAGCGTCTGAAGCTGCGGGTGTTCGTGACCGGTGGTGGTTGCTCGGGCTTCCAGTACGGCTTCACTTTCGATGAGGATGTGGCCGAAGACGACACCATCGTCGAGCGCGAAGGCGTGGCGCTGGTCGTCGACCCGATGAGCTTCCAGTATCTGGCTGGTGCCGAGGTGGACTATCAGGAAGGCCTGGAGGGTTCGCGCTTTGTGATCAAGAACCCGAACGCTGCCACTACGTGCGGTTGCGGTTCCTCGTTCTCGATCTGAAGTCTGGCCTTAAGAAAACGCCGCGCAATTGCGCGGCGTTTTGCTTTCTGGCGTAGCGGTTATGCCGGGTAGATTGCGCCCAGTACCCGCAGGCCTTTGGCCGCTGTCACGCTTGGGCGGTTGGCACAGATGCCTTCCAGGCAGCAGTGAGCCAGCCAGGCAAAGGCCATGGCCTCTACCCAGTCAGGGTCTACGCCATGGGCGCCGGTGCTGGCGACACGGGCCTCGGGTAGCAGCTGGCCGAGGCGGGCCATCAGGGCGCCGTTACGCGCGCCACCACCACACACCAGCAACGCCTTGGTGCCTTGCTGGGCGTGGCTCAGCGAGTCGATGATGCTGCGAGCGGTAAGCTCCAGCAGCGTCGCCTGGACATCCTCGTCCTGGTAAGTGGGCAGGCCCGCCAGGTGACCATCCAGCCAAGGCAGGTTGAACACCTCGCGGCCTGTACTTTTCGGGCCGCTACCAGCGAAGAACGGGTCGGCCAGCAATACACCGAGCAAGCCCGCCTGCACCACGCCCGAGGCCGCCCAGGCACCATCGGCATCGTAGGCCTGGCCGCGCTTGCGCTCTATCCAGGCATCCAGCAGCACGTTACCCGGGCCGCAATCGAAGCCGTGGACCGGCTTGTCCTGCTCGATCAGGCTGAGGTTGCTGAAACCGCCTACGTTCAGGACTGCCAGGCGCTGGCCCAGGTGGCCGAACAGGGTTTCGTGGAAGGCCGGTACCAAGGGCGCACCTTGGCCACCAGCAGCCACATCGCGCCGGCGGAAGTCGGCAACCACGCTGATGCCGGTGAGCTCGGCGAGCAACGCCGGGTTGCCGATCTGCACGGTAAAACCGCGTGCGGGTTCGTGGCGGATGGTCTGGCCGTGGCTGCCGATGGCGCGGATGGCATCGGCCTGAAGACCCTGACGGGCCAGCAGTTCACGGATACCTTCGGCTGCCAGGGTGGCCCAGCGGTTTTCTGCCAGCGCCGCGCGCGCGATCTCGTCAGCGCCGCTGCTGCACAGGGCAAGCAGGTCCTGACGCAAGTCGCCGGGCATGGGCAGGTAATGGGTGGCGAGCAGTTCAAGCTGCTCGCCTTGTTTGATCAAGGCGATGTCCAGGCCATCGAGGCTGGTGCCGGACATCACCCCCAGGTAGAGCGCCATGGGCTTAGCGCTTGTTCGCTGCGAGCAGGGTGGCTTTTTCCTGATCCATACGGGCGATCAGGGGTTGGCTCTGCTGCTGGAAGCGTTGGCGCTCGTTTTTGGCGATCGGGTCGGCCATCGGCACTTTCTGGCTGAGTGGATCGACGTGCACACCGTTGACCTGGAACTCGTAGTGCAGGTGCGGGCCGGTGGACAGGCCGGTGGTGCCGATGTAGCCGATGATCTGGCCCTGCTTCACCGAGCTGCCAGTCTTGATGCCCTTGGCAAAGCCTTGCATGTGACCGTACAGCGTCTTGTAGCGATTGCCGTGCTGGATGATCACGGTGTTGCCGTAACCGCCACGGCGCCCGGCCAGTTCGATGCGGCCGTCACCGGCTGCCTTGATCGGCGTACCGCGGGGGGCGGCGTAGTCGACGCCTTTGTGGGCGCGGATCTTGTTCAGGATCGGGTGCTTGCGGCCGGCGGAAAAGCGCGAGCTGATGCGGGCGAAGTCCACCGGAGTACGGATGAAGGCCTTGCGCAGGCTGTTGCCGTCGGCAGTGTAGTAGGTGGTATTGCCCTGCTTGTTGGTGTAGCGCACGGCGGTGTAGGTCTTGCCGCGGTTGGTGAACCGGGCAGACAGTATGTTGCCGGTGCCGACCACCTTGCCGTCCATCACCTTCTGCTCGTAGACCACGTCGAACTCGTCGCCCGGGCGAATATCCTGGGCGAAGTCGATGTCGTAACCCAGCACCCGGGCCATGTCCATGGTCATGCTGTGGGACAGGCCGGCGCGCTGGGCCGAGGCCGACAGCGAGCTTTTGATCACGCCGTGGGCGTAGGCGGTACGCACCACCGGTTTGCTGATTTCGCGGTTGAAGGTGTAGCCCTTGGCGGACTTGGTCAGGCGAATGGTTTCGAGGTTGCTGACTTTGCTGTGCAGGCTGGCCAGTTGGCCATCCTTGTCGAGCTCGAACTGCAGCACCTGGCCGTGCTTGAGCTGGCTGAACTGCTTGGCCTGCTTGTTACTGGCCAGCAGGTCGTGCACCGCATTGCTCGGCAAGCCGACCTTGGCGAACAGGGTGGACAGGGTGTCGCCACGGGCCACGGTGACCTCGCGATGGCCAGGCTCCTTGGCGGCTTCGGCGACAGGCTCGGCGGCAGGGGTTGATTGCTCGGCCTTCTGGGTCTCGGGTGTAGCCTCTTCGATCTGGGCGAATGGCGAGCCTTGCTCGCCTTCGGCCTGCACCAGGGGCGCAGCACGGGATTCGTCTTTCAGCTGCTCGGCAGGGCTCTCCAGCTCGAGGTTGAGGGTGGTTTTCTTGGCTTCCACTTCGCTGGACGGAAATACCAGCAGAGCCAGACTGAGCAGGGCGGCAATGCCGCTGGCGGCCAACAGATGGCTTTTCGGATAAAGCGGGGGCGCTTTAGGCGGTTCGTTGGTCATGGGTAAGGTGACTTTGAAAAAGTGAAATGGAAAAGATGAATGACATGATGAAGATGAAATAACTGTATAAAATATAACCAAATCCATTTTCACGCAAGGGCGCGTAGACGCCGCAAGCCGGTGCCCGGGTCACATTCCTTTGCGAAACTTGTATTTGACGGCCGATCTTGTATGGTTGGCTCCCCCTGAATCTGAGCCTTGCGGGTTTGTCTATGAAGTCGGTTGAAGAGCAGCTGGCGCTTATAAAGCGCGGCGCGGAAGAAGTACTGGTCGAGTCGGAACTGGTGGAGAAGCTCAAGCGCGGCCAGCCTCTGCGCATCAAGGCCGGCTTTGACCCGACTGCGCCTGACCTGCACCTGGGGCACACGGTGCTGATCAACAAGCTGCGTCAGTTCCAGGAGCTGGGCCATCAGGTCATCTTCCTGATCGGTGACTTCACCGGCATGATCGGTGACCCCAGCGGCAAGAGCGCCACGCGCCCACCGCTGACCCGTGAGCAAGTGCTGGACAACGCCGAGACCTATAAGCAGCAGGTGTTCAAGATTCTCGACCCGGCCAAGACCGAGGTCGCGTTCAACTCCACCTGGATGGACAAGCTGACCCCGGCCGATTTCATTCGCCTGGCGTCGCAGTACACCGTGGCGCGCATGCTTGAGCGCGACGACTTCGACAAGCGCTACACCACCAACCAGCCGATTGCCATTCACGAGTTCCTTTACCCGTTGGTGCAGGGATATGACTCGGTGGCGCTGAAGGCGGACGTCGAGTTGGGTGGTACCGATCAGAAGTTCAACCTGCTGATGGGGCGCGAGTTGCAGCGCGCCTATGGCCAGGAAGCGCAGAACATCGTGACCATGCCGCTGCTCGAAGGCCTCGACGGTGTGAAGAAGATGTCCAAGTCGCTGGGCAACTATGTAGGCATCCAGGAAGCGCCGGGGGTAATGTACAGCAAGCTGGTCTCGATCCCGGATACCTTGATGTGGCGTTACTTCGAACTGCTGAGCTTCCGTTCGATGGAAGAGATCGAGCAGTTCCGTGCCGACGTCGCCAAAGGTGCCAACCCGCGCGACATCAAGATCAAGCTGGCCGAAGAGATCGTTGCGCGCTTCCATGGTGAAGAGGCTGCGGCCAGCGCTCACCGTGGTGCAGGTAACCGCATGAAAGAAGGCGAGTTGCCGGAAGACCTGCCGGAAGTCGAAGTGGCTGCAGCGGAAGACTTGCCGATCGCGGCCGTGTTGAACCGGGCTGGCCTGGTGAAGAACTCGGCTCAGGCGCGGGACCTGTTGAGTGGCGGTGCTGTTAAGGTCGACGGTGCGGTAGTTGATCGTGACTTCGTGTTTGCGCTGGGTGCGACCCATGTGTGCCAGGCGGGCAAGAAGTCGTTTGCGCGGGTTACCCTCAAGGCTGAGTGAGTGCTTGCAGGTGTAGCTATATAGAAGCGGGGAGGCCGAAAGGCCTCCCCGCTTTGTTTTTGGGGTGTTCGCCTTGGGCATTTCGGCGGTGTTCGCCTTGGGTCTTTCAGCGCCTGTGAGATCGAGCGCCGCCCGCGCGGCGCATCGCGACGCAAGGCCGCTCCCACATCTGTTTCAGGCCAGTCCAGCCTGTGCCATTGGCGCGCGACCCCTTGTGTGTTCCATTCGATATCGAAGGTTGCGCCGCCGCTTCTCTGCAACCTCCAGCCATACACCCAGGGGTGCGAGTGCGGAGGAGGCAGGAGTAACTGGCCCGAAACAAATGTGGGAGCGGCCTTGCGTCGCGATGCGCCGCGCGGGCGGCGTTCGATCTCATAGGCGCAGAAGGTGTTGTGGCGGGCACCTGTTAGCCTTTCTAGGGTATTTCCCGCTTATATTTCAGTTTCTTGAAATTAAAGGTTGACGCCCTTCCGAATCCCCTTATAATGCGCCCCACTTCCAGCGACATCGGAACGACAAACTCCTTGAGATTCAATGAGTTAGGTGGTTAAGGTGGTGCTGAAAGGGCTACGATCGAAAGATCGCAAGCGGTTGAAATGGTGGTTGACAGCGCTTCTAAACGCTGTATGATTCACCTCCCGCTACGAGAGATCGCAGCGAGTTAAGTGTTTGAAGCTAAACGAGTTTCTCGGAAAAAACTTCAAAATAAACGCTTGACAGGCTCTGAGGAAAGCGTAGAATGCGCGCCTCGGTTGAGACGAAAAGCTCTTAACCAAACGCTCTTTAA
>NZ_JBBMRJ010000072.1:0-1836 GCF_037993085.1 Pseudomonas sp. YNh
AGTTGAGTGAATGGGGCACCAAGGTGCTGGACCACTGGTGGCGTAGCGACGTGGCCGACCGGGCAAACCTGGCAATACGCGGCATCAGCTACAACCAGGATGACATCCGAGAGGAGCTTGCGGCGCTGCTGCAAGCCGCCAAGGCCGAACCACCGGCAGAATTCAACTTCACGCTGGCCGAAGGCCTTGCCAAACGCGCCCACGCCGCTGCGAATGCCTTCGAACGCCTGAATGCACTGTATGAAGAACTGCAGAAGCGGAACAGTAGCGTCAGTATCGGCCTGTACGGTTGGTACGTCGCGCTGGGTCGACAGGTGCTGAGAACCGGCGCACCGAGCAGCGTAGACCGTGCGCTGCACCATGGCCTGCGCCTGGCGTTGTTTGCCTCGGTACATGAAACGGCTGTCGAAATACGCGTGAGTGAAGCTGCACGGAGTGGGCAGCCAATCAACCCGCAACGCAGCGGTGGCCAGATTGCACGGTACCTGGATCAGGCCTGGGCCGAAGGGCTAATGCAGGCTGATAACAAGCAAAGCGACTTCTATAAAGTTCGTGCTGCCGGCCTGATATGCCTCATAGAGGGCATGCTGATGGCCTTCAAAGCCCGCGAGCTGCCTGACAGTGATGCACGGATCAAGACTGAACTCATGGCGGCCGCGATGACTACGGCTGCAGCAGGCTTTGAAATTGGAGCCAGCTATGTGGACCAAGTGGTAACCCGATACGGCACTAACAGTGTGACCGGGAAAGGGGCCGCCGCGACATTGGGGAGGTTGAAGCTCTGGGGGGCTGGATTGGCTGGCGTTGGAGGTTCGCTGCTGGCGTGGTGGGATTTCACAGATTGGCTGGAAAATTTCAACGACAGTCACGCTGGACACACCAAACTGACTCAAAAAAAATCCAGGCTCTTGGCCACTACGTACCTTGTAAGAGGAATGGCCACAATAACCCTGTCGCTGGCCGAAATAGGAACAGCCATTGCTGTTGCAAAACCTTTCTTCGATTACCTTTCTCAAAATGCCAAGACCAAGCTGGCCAAGACGCTATCCACGTCCCTTGGAGCACTTGCAGCAAAGCTCGGAACGCAGGCCGCTCGGTTATTACTTGCCCGCCTTATTCTTGGCGCTTTCTGGATTGGCATAGTCCTGACAGTGATAATTTACATATTTGAAGACGACGCTTTGGAGAAGTGGTGCAAACGCAGCAGCTTCCGCCTTGCAAAAAACTCAAAACCGTTTGAAGAACACGAAGAACTGAAGACCCTACACTCCCCATTCAGCGAGGTATTGTGATGTATCTGATCGAATGGGGTTTTTGGCAAATGGCTACTGAATCCGAAGCTGCGCGAAAAGCCTATGAAGCAGAACTGACACCGAAAGAAAAACGCCAGGATTTGTATGAGGACGAGCTGGCTGAAGAAATGCACTTTCAACCGGTGAGTGAAAACCCACGCACAAGAGGCCCTGTATTCGCTTTTAACGACATCTTCTTAGACATTCGCTGTGGTGGCTCAGAAGAAAAGCGCGGGCTGATTACGCTCGCAACGCTCGGCGCTATCGCCCCGGCCATTTCTGTTGGACTAATTACCACCACTGGATTTTTATGGATGGACATCACAGACCCTGAGGGTCGCTCCGTAATCACTATTCTTACAACACTTATAATGCTCTCAGTCACCTCGACCTTAGTGTATCTTTATTTAAAGTATGGAATTCACTTAACCCGACTGGAAATGCTGACTAGCCGTCACCAGCTCATCCGCTTCAATCGAATAACCCAACAAGTTCACCTACATCGACCGAAATACTGCGGCGGCATCGTCACTTTTCCGTGGAA
>NZ_JBBMRJ010000073.1:0-1769 GCF_037993085.1 Pseudomonas sp. YNh
GGCCATGAAGTGTCGCAGGTATTCCCAGACTTCAGCGACGTGCTTTACGCCGGGCTCGGTGGGTTCGTTGCTGTCGACCCAGAGGCAGTCTTCTTGGTGGAGGCTGCCATCCGCTCGGCGAGGGGCGAATGCGAGGGCGTAGCTGGTGCTAAAGGATGAGCCGCCAAACTCAACGCGCTTGAAAATACCCCCGCCCATATTATCCCAATCAAAAACCAATACCCTGTTCAGTCGTTGGTAGTAAATCTTTCGTGTTGATCGGTTGAGGTAGATGTTAGATAAGCCCTTTATGAGAAATATCCGGTAGATGAGGAAGGGGAGGAATATGAAAGGGGTGAGTGCGAATCCGATAGTAAGTATTGGGTCAAATGTGTGCGGATTCCAGGCGTCACTTGAAAAGAAAGAGGAAGGGTAGATGCCGATCATTACTATCAGGATCGATGCGCAGTACAATTTCCCCATGAAAACAGAATCTGTCACCCACGGGTTTCTTAAGCATAGGTTGTTTTTATATGCTTTTAAAAGTTGACCGCCAATAGCGGCTTTGTGCCCTGAATCTGACGTTGAATTGAATAACCAGATGGTTGTCATGATCAGCGTTCCAAACGAAAAATCGACAGGGTCTCATTGTCTTCGTCCAACCCCTGATTGGCGCTGTAGGCGAGATGCAGTGAGACATGATTTTGGTTGGTTAGCGTGTTCTCAAAATGTAGAACCAAACCAGCACCTACGATGTGGCCGGTTGGGGCGATTGGGAAAACGTCCATTCCTTGGCCGTCACGGAGGGCGCTCAAGCTCCCTGACCATTCGCTTACGCCTAGCCTGAAGCCAGGCAGTAGCACTGTGAACTCGACACCTGGTTGAGGTGTGGCTACTTCGTTATGTGTGATAGCGGTCCAGTTTGGCGGAGACCAGAGATGATCTTGATGCCATCGGGTATCGACTTTAGTTATACCGAGTGACAGGGCCTGCTCGGCGGAGAGTAGTTTAGGGCCGTAGTGTTCGTTGTACCAAGCTTTGATTTCGGTTTTTAGCGAAGCAAAAGCAGGAAGTCTATTTTCGTGGTCCAAGTTAATTCCAGCGTGCATCTCTCCATCGTTGATGCGATTGCCGAACACGCAACGTGCTGCCCAAAGCTCTATCGGGCTGTGCTGCCGCTCATGTGCCTTGGCGTGAAGGTACAGCCCTCCTGCAATGATGGCTACTCCCACCAGGACAAGTGCAGCCGCGGCCCATCCGGCGAACGGTACAAACGAAGTAACACCTGCAATTGACAGTCCGGCTTCAAGTACGACGATTGAGCCAGCGGCCATCGTTACTCCGCCGGCCATTGTGTATCGGGCTGCAATTTGGTTGCCATTAGTGCGCTGCCGCTGCGACTTGAATATGTCAGAAGTTAATCCGCTAATTATAGTGGGGTATCCCACTAAGCGTGCGTAGAGATTGCTGCTTAAAAACTTCATGATCCCATTGCCAAAGGCCATGCCTGGTGCGGTCGGACTCAATTTCAGCATTACAGCCTTCTGCGTTGCTCGCACGCTGACCATCGTCGCCGCCGCTGCACCGATCACTCCGAAAATCGATGAAGCAAAGCCCAAGGTGTATTCCGGTGCATCGTTCTTTTGCAGGCTGTTATAGGCCGTCTTGAGCGATAAGATGTTGAACCACAGCATCCCCGCGTTCAAACCACCCCCACCGCCCGAGGTGAGCAACCCGAGAAAGTTGGGCTTCACTCGCGCAGTGGTGGTCAGTTCTATCGATATTGTCCG
>NZ_JBBMRJ010000074.1:0-1753 GCF_037993085.1 Pseudomonas sp. YNh
CAGTTCGAAGCGGCGGGTGCAGTTGGCGACGGGGCTGTTGCGCAGGGCGGGGCGGTAGCCGGTGGTGATGCGCCGACACAGCTCGAGGGTTTCGCTCAGAGAGTCCATGGTCATTTGCCTCAGTCCTTGGTGCGCAGGCATCGCTGCACATTGTCCATCAGGGATGTCTGTTGCTCGCGGGTGGCGGCAACCGCCTCCTGCCAGGCCGGTGAGTTACTGAGTTGTTCCCCACCGCGAGCCAGCATGAGCACATAGCTGATCAGATCGTCCTCACGGTCCAGGCCTTGCTCGCGCGCCTGATCCAGGTAGTGCTGGATCAAGCCAACCCGCGTGCCGTGGCAAGCGGCAGCCAGGGCAGTGCAGGACGGCTCGACCTTGAGCAACTCGGCAAGCTGATAGCTCAGCGGGTCACCCGCCAATTCGTCCCAACACGCTTCGTTCAACGTGATTGGCGGGAAGTGCGAGGATTGAGGCTGATCACCGCCGGAGATCTGCAGCCACAATCGCTTGTTCGGGTGCGCGACGGGCGACCACCAGTGATGGATGGGCGCCAGCCATTCGCTTACACCGGGCAGTTCACGGTGCGTATCCAGCACTTGCAAGGCTGCAGCGGTGTGAAAACGCAGGAGGTACGAATGGCCGTCAGCACCCGTGACGATGTTGGCGTGGCTTAAATGCCGCGCGAGCCGGTCGGGGGGGAGGGCGCTGACTATCCAGCCGCATACTGCGCCCGCTGCACCCTGTTCAAGTTGCCATTGAAAATCATACTGGGCCGAGACATCCGAGCCCGGGCGCGAACCAAACAACCAGGGGCCTGCTGTGCGCAGGTTGCTGAACTGTGCTTGCTGCAGCAGTGGCCAGCATCGGTCGGCGTAGTACCCGGTCAGTCTTTCCTGCACCTCGGGAGTCAGATTGGCCATTTCCACGATGGCGCTCAGGCGGTAACGGTCGGATGCTCGCAGCACCTCGACCATCGCTCTGACAAATGGGCTGGGCATCAGCTTGCTCCTTCCATGCGAATCATGTTGTGGCCGTCGGCGATCGCTTTCAGCAGGCAGCTGAGGCAAATGGGTTCGCCGGGCTCAGGTACACCAGAAGTTGAAGTGATGCGATTGCTACCCGTAACCTGCTGGTTGACCGGCCCTTTGAAGGACAGCGCAAGGCCGTCCAGCGTGATACCGGCGCCATCGATTCGCAGCAGGCCCGCCGGGCTCCTGATCGTCAGGCTTTCGCTGACCTGAATGTCATAGACCTTGGTGGTGTGCCGGATAGCTTCACCCGTTTTCAGGTTGTGGTGACCGGCCACGACCTGTTCCAGATGGCCGCCGATTTCTACCGTGTGGTTGGCCTTGGTGATGTCCTGGCGGTGGTTGCCTACCTGTTCGATTCGATCCTTGCCTGTGGTGATCGTGTGGGTGCGACCAATGCTCAGGCTGTCGTCGTTGGCGATTTCATGTACCCGGTTCTGGCCAATGCCGACGGACTCGTCACGGGCTACTTCTTCGCGACGGTCCTGCCCAATAGAGATTGTCTCGTCCCGTTCCACGCGCTCCGTGCGGTCGTTGCCCACCCGCGTGGTTTCGTCGTGCTTGACGATGTTGTTCTGGTCCCGCTGGGCATGGATGAACACTTCCTCCTTGCCCAGTTCATCCTCGAAACGCAGTTCGTTAAAGCCATCGCCCTTATGGGGCTGGCTCTTGATGGTCATCCGCGTCTTGTGCTTGGGCAGGTCATACGGCGGCAGCTGATTGCC
>NZ_JBBMRJ010000075.1:0-1708 GCF_037993085.1 Pseudomonas sp. YNh
AGCCGGTCCGACACGTCGTAGGCAAAGCTGTACGTGGCGTTGTTCTCGTTGACCAGCGCGGTCAGGCGAATGGCCTTGTCGTACTCGTAGCGAACCCGCTGGCCCTTGGCATCCTGGCGGCTGCTCGGCAGGCCGCGGGCTGTGCGCATCAGGCGGGTGGTCTGGCCCTTGCCGTCGGTGTGGCTGAGTACCTGGCCGTAGACGTTGTAGGTGAAGGTTTCGGTGGTGCCGTCCGGGTGGCTGATGCGCTGCGCTTCGCCGTCGGGCTTGCGCTCAACATAAGCTCTTTGCCACTTCTTGCCCTAGAAACAATCCTTAGTAAACCTTGCAATCTAGAATTCTAAAAAAGCGTCATTTTCAAAATAGTATTTAAAAGCCTCAAAGTAATCCTCAACAGTGGCCGAGGGAAGCTGCTGGTCCGTATAATTAATTACATCCTGTATCATTGGAGTATCTAGCGTTTCGATCCATCCTTCATTAGCCACCTGCGGCGGGAGATAATCAGTCGAATCTGGGGGGAAGTCACGACTATCTAATGAGAACGCACCCTTTGTATCCAGGGTCCAATTGCTATTTGGTAAATAGAACCAAGAGTCCGGCATTTTATCCAGATTCTCTAGAACTTCCCGTATGCTATAAACTCTCATAACCACCTCAGCACGATGTGTTTTGTAATGCCTTAAATCCACCCTTTTGATTAGGGTGTAAACTGGCTTGCACCGGTCCCTTCGCTTGGTGTTGCGCTCTCGGAATAAGCTCTATATCTTTAGGAGACTGAGCATTATGGTGCCAAGAGTGGTTTGGTGGGCTTCTGTCACTGAAGCCTCCTCTGGGTCCGGGTTGAATATGCTCCACTACTTCAGCGGGTAAAGCAGCCTTAAGCTCAGGGTATTGTAGCGTACGATTGTATAGCTCTTCATTAGCATATTTGAAATGCGCCCCCCTGTTCAAACTATGAATTTCTTGCGGCATCTCTACACTGGTCCATACGCTATATTGTGAACTAGATAGCGGACGGCCGCTACCGTCTACACCAGACCACCCCCACGGATCAATCCAATTGATGGGATTGAGCGTATAAAAATATAAATTTAGCCCACCCGCTAATCCAATCGGGTCTTGAGTAGCAAAGCGCCCAGCTTCCGGATCATAATATCTAAAGGTATTGTAGTGCAGGCCTGATTCATAATCAAAGTACTGGCCTTGGAAGCGTAGGTTCTGCTCAACCTTACTAACAGGTAGATGCTCTATCGCCCCCCAAGAGCGATAGGTCGCCTGCCAAGCGATCTGCCCGTCGCTGTCCGTCAACTCCAAGGGCGTACCAATCTGATCCGTATGGAAGTAATAGACCTTCTGCCCTTCCCCTTCAACCTGATCAACCCGCGCCAACGGCGCATAGCTTCCCGGCTCGTACAGGTACAGAATGTTCTGCCCAGGCGTCTCCTCACGCAGCATCCTCAGCCCCTGCCAGAGGAAGCGCTTCTGTTCGAGTTCGCCGTTGATCTCAGCCCGCTTGGCCACCCGCCGCCCAAGGCTGTCGTACCGGTACTCGCCTTGGCTTTCCAGCTTGCCATTGACCAACGTCTCCGCCCGCACCAGCCGGTTCTCGCAGTCATAGCTAAAGCTGTGCAGCTTGCTGTGCCCAGAGCGCTTCTCGATCAGGTTGCCCCACGGATCGTAGCGGTACTCCTGGTCCCGCCACTGTTTG
>NZ_JBBMRJ010000076.1:0-1679 GCF_037993085.1 Pseudomonas sp. YNh
CCAGGCTGTGTGAAAACGCAGTAAATACATCGAAAACTCAGAGTCGAGCTGACTGCCTGTGGAATCAGCACGCGAGAGCGCGAATAGCCTCACCCAGCGAAAAAGACGTTTGCAGCGCTATATGGGCCGCGTCAGCGGCCCATATAGCTGTTTGCGGGCCAGCAAACAGCGGGGTTTACGCCCTGATCGCCTCAAGTAACCCTGCGATGCCGAAGATGCTCATCATTCGTTTGAGGTTGTACGCGAGCACATGAAGGCTCATTTCGGTGCTTACCCTCGGCAGGGTTTTGGTCAGGAAGTGGGTACTTCCCATCCAGAATTTGAGCGTGCCAAAGGGATGCTCCACCGTCTGCCGGCGAACCTTCATCTTCCCCGGATCATGCTCCAATCGAATCTGCACTCCTTCGACTACGGCTTCATGCTCCCAGCGCTTTAATCGCCGCTCTTTACCGGTCGTACACTGCTTCTGCATCGAGCAGCTCTGGCATCCTGAAAACCAGTAGCAGTGCAGTAGCATGCCGTCTTCCACTGAGGAATGCCGGCGCGTCAGCAACTGACCCGCAGGGCATCGATATTCGTCCGAAGCAGCCATGTAGATGAAGTCCTGCTTGCCGAATCGGCCTTCCGCTTTGCTGCTCGATGTCAGTGGTTTAGGTACAAAGGTGGTGATGCCAGCTTGCTCGCAAGCAAGGATTTCCGGGCCTTTGTAATAGCCTCTATCAGCAACCACCGTCAGCGCCTCAGCACCGATTTCTTCCCGTGCCTGGTTAGCCATATTGCTCAGTTGCCCGCGATCATTACCAACGTTGGTCACCTCATGGGCAATGATCAGATGGTGTTTGTCGTCGACTGCTGTTTGTACGTTGTACCCAACTGTGCCGGAGCCTCGGCCGCTTGTGGCCATTGAGCGGGCATCTGGATCGGTAAGTGAGATTTGCTGATCGGGACTGGCTTGAAGCTGCGCCTCGATGTCCTTGAGTTTTTGCATCTGCTGTTTCAGTTTTTCGACTTTGTCTTTCAACCGCTCAGTCTTGGCCTCGGCCACTTCCGGCGCTGCCCGATCCGCTGAATCCATTGCCGCTAGATAGCGGTCGATGCTCTGCTCGATCTGCCGCATGCGCGCCTTCACTTTGCCTTGAGTGAAATTGCGGTCGCGGTTATTCACGGCTTTGAATTTGCTGCCGTCGATGGCGATGATCGATTGGGAGAAGAGATTGAGGTTGCGGCAAAGTACAACGAACTGCCGGCAGACACTGCGAATGGCTTTACCATTGTCTCGGCGAAAGTCGGCAATCGTTTTGAAGTCAGGCGCCAATCGGCCTGTCAGCCACATTAGCTCGACATTACGCTCGGCCTCACGCTCAAGCCGGCGGCTGGACTGAATTCGGTTGAGATAGCCGTAGATGTAGATTTTTAGCAGCACTGCTGGATGGTAAGCCGGACGACCCGTTGCCGCAGGATCGACACCCTCGAACCCGAGTGTTCCAAGATCGAGTTCATCGACAAAAACGTCGACTACCCGAACTGGGTTTTCTTCGGTGATGTAGTCGTCCAGGCACTCCGGCAGCAACGTGACTTGCGTCCGAGACTCACCTTCAATGAATCGCTTCATGATCGTCCCCGCCGCGATCTCGACGATCAGAAGGTTAGACAATCGCAGGCGTTTTCACACAGCCTGG
>NZ_JBBMRJ010000077.1:0-1490 GCF_037993085.1 Pseudomonas sp. YNh
ACAAGTCGATGGCGAAGTGCTGCAAGCCACTGCATCCGATGCCGCTGGCAACACGTCCGTGGCAAGCTCGGTCACTGCACCGGACATTGACGGCGTGGATACCACGCCGCCTGAAGCCCCGACCAATCTGATAATCGGCCTGGCTGGCAGCCAACTGAGCGGCCGTGGCGAAGCCGGCACCACCGTGCAGGTGCGTGACGCAGCAGGTAACCTGCTGGCGACTGGCACTGTCGGTCCGGACGGCAACTTTATAGTGTCCTTGAGCCCTGCCGTGATCGACGGCAGCACCTTGCAAGTAACGCTCACCGACGCCGCCGGCAACGTATCGCAGCCGGGCTCGGTCACCTCTGCTGACCTGCTGCCGCCTGCCCAACCGACTGAACTGGCCTTGGCCGACGGCGTGACCTTCACCGGTCGCGGTGAAGCGGGCGCTACTGTGCAGGTGCGTGATGCCGGTGGCAACATCATCGGCACCGGCATCGTCGGTGCCGATGGCTTGTTCAGCTTGACCCTGAACCCTGCTCAGGCCAACGGCGAAGCACTGGACGTACGCCTGGTGGACGCGGCCGGCAACACCTCGGCGCCGCTGCAGTTCGATGCCCCGGATATCACGCCACCTGGCGCAGTGAGCAATATCGTGGTCGGCGCTGATGGCCTGGCACTGAGCGGCCGTGGTGAGCCGGGTGCCACCGTCGAAGTGCGCGATGCCGAGGGTAACGTCATCGGCTCTGGCGTAGTCGGTGCCAACGGCACCTTCCTCATCGACCTGAATCCAGCCGCGCAACCGGGCGAGCAACTGAGCCTGGTACAGACCGACCCAAGCGGCAACGCCTCGGTGGCCCTGGAGTACGACGTACCGCTGACCACTGCACCAGTCAGCCCGAGCAACCTGGCCATCGATGCCGACGGCACCACCCTTACTGGTTCGGCCCCCGCTGGCAGCCGTGTCGAGGTACACGACGCCAACGGCACGCTGATCGGCAGCGCCATCGCCAATGCCGATGGCACCTTCAGCATCGAACTGAACCCGGCCCAGGCCAACGGCGAACTGCTGGATGTGGTCGCCATCGATGACAGCGGCGCGTCCTCGCTGCCTGCGCAAATCACCGCGCCAGACATCACCGCCCCGGCCAGCCCGACCGAACTGGCCGTCAGCGCTGACGGCACCGTGCTCACCGGCCGTGCCGAACCGGGCAGTACCGTGCGTATCCTGGCAGCCGACGGTACCGAACTGGGTACTGCTCTGGTCGGCCCGACCGGTGTATTCAGCATCAACCTCGCTCCGCCGCAAGTCGACGGCGAAGTGCTGCAAGCCACTGCGACTGATGCCGCCGGCAATACCTCGGTAGCCAGTTCAGTCACTGCACCGGATATCGACGGCGTGGATACCACGCCGCCTGAAGCCCCGACCAATCTGGTAATCGGCTTGGCCGGCAGCCAACTGAGCGGCCGTGGCGAAGCCGGCACCACCGTGCAGGTGCGTGACGCCG
>NZ_JBBMRJ010000078.1:0-1461 GCF_037993085.1 Pseudomonas sp. YNh
TGTAATCGATGGACTCGCCCCCGCCGAGGCATCACAGTGCCACGGTGGCGTTCGAAGAAGCCAACGGCAGCGAGGGCGAGACCATGAAAAAGCATAGTTCGAAGCACGATTCCCTGTCTTCCACCGATGTGGAACTTTGCACAACCATCTGCGTAGACCTGGCCAAACAGGTCTTCCAGTTGGCAGGCGAGGACGCTACTGGGCGGGTGATCTACGAAGATCGCATCAAATCCCGTCAAGCATTCCATGACTTCCTGACTAGGCTGCCAACGACAGTGGCTGTCTTGATGGAGTGCGGTCCAGGCGCACAAGCCTGGGCCAGGCTGCTGCAGACCAAAGGTAATCCGGTTCGCATCCTGCCTGCGCAACGCGTCGCCGAACACCGCAGCGGCGCGAAGAACGACCGTAACGATGCCCATGCCATTCTGCGTGCCGGTCGCGATACCAGCATTGCCTCCGTACCGATCAAGAGCACCACAGCGCTGGCTATTCAAGCACTGCATCGCATCCGGCGCGGCAACATCAAGCGGCATACAGCGCTGGGCAATCAGATACGTGGTCTGCTGCTTGAGCATGGCGTATCCATGCCTCAAGGCGATGCCGCGATCAGTCAGCAGGTACCGCGGGCGCTTGAGGATGCCTCCTTGCCTCTGCCCGACTTATTGCGGGAGTTGCTTGATGAGCTGCTGACTGACTGGCTGTCTTTAGGTGAACGCATTGCGGCGCTGAGTGGACGGCTCGAAGTGACAGCCCAGCAAGATAAGGTGGCACAGCGGCTGATCACTATTCGTGGCGTTGGCCCAATCATCGCCACGGCGATCGTGGCAAAACAGACCGAGCCCAGCCGCTTCGCGAGTGGCCGAATGTATTCCGCCTTCTTCGGTATCGTGCCGGACCAGCACAGTAGCGGAAACAAAATCAGGCTGGGCAGAATGAGCAAGCGAGGTGACGGCTACATACGTAGCCTGATGATCCAGGGCGCGCATGCTGTTTTGAGTCAGCTAAGACCTGATTCCGATCAGCCAGACGATCGCCGCCTCTTGCGCTGGCTATCGCGCCTTGGACGCAAGGAGGCGGCGATCAGACTGGCTAATCGAAATCTGCGCATTATCTGGGCTCTGCTACAGAGCAATCAGGTCTACCAACGCAAACCGAACAACAACCCGGAGGCCGCTATGAGCCTCTGACCAACCGAGCAATGCCACCGGAGCGCTGAGCGCTCCAACCCCTGCTAGTGAACATTGACCCTAGGTAAGACCGTCGCAGACAGATGCCTCCGCTCCTACAGGCCTGACGTAATGGCCTCAATGTAAACGGCACACTGCGAGCTCACCACGATGTTGGCCAGAAGCGAAAAGCTTCCTCGAATAGGCCTGATACATAGATGCAACCGGGTTCCTATGTTCAAAGCAGCTAGACAATGTAGGCGAGTCCATACATAGGAGCGGCCTTGTGCCGCGA
>NZ_JBBMRJ010000079.1:0-1307 GCF_037993085.1 Pseudomonas sp. YNh
TCAGAAGAGCGACTTCTATAAAGTGCGTGCCGCCGGTCTGGTCTGCCTGCTGGAAGGCATGCTGATGGCCTTCAAGGCTCGCGAGCTGCCTGACAGTGATGCACGGATCAAGACTGAACTCATGGCGGCCGCGATGACCACGGCAGCGGCGGGCTTCGAGATTGGGGCCAGCTATGTGGACCAGGTGGTAACCCGATACGGCGCAAGAAGTGCGACTGGCAGAGGTGCTGTGGCGACCTTGGGAAGGTTGAAGCTTTGGGGGGCTGGATTGGCCGGTACTGGAGGGCTGGTATTGGCGTGGTGGGATTTCGCCGATGCCGATAAACATATCCGTGAAGCCCAAAATAAAGAATCAAGCGCGCGAAACATAAGGCTAGCCTCCGCGTACAGAGCTCGAGGCGCCGCGACGATAGCTCTTGCTCTGGCTGAGGGCGGAACAGCAATTGCTATGGCAAAACCTTTTTTTGATCATCTATCCCATAGCGCCAAGACTAAATTTGCAAGAATGTTGGCATCCTCTATGGGTGAGCTTGCAAAAAAACTGGGAACCCAAGCTGCGCGCGTTCTGCTCGCACGCCTGGTAGTCGGAGCTTTTTGGATAGGTCTCGTCCTGACGATCGTAATTTACCTCCTTGAAGAGGATGCATTGGAGAAGTGGTGTAGGCGCTGCTGTTTCCGAATCGGAAAAACAGCAAAGCCTTATGAAGAACACGAAGAATTGAAAGAGCTTCATTCGGCTTTCAGCGAGGTCTTGTAGTGTATCTAGTCGAATGGGGTTTCTGGCAGATGGCAATCGAGTCTGAGGCTACGCGTAAGGCGTACGTTGCGAAAATGACGCCAGTAGACCAACGCGCAATGCGGGACTTTTATGAAGGTGACTTGGAAGAGGGAGTCCATTTTCGGAAGGTGAGCGAAAACCCTCGCGCACGCAGCCCTGTTTACTCCTTCAATGAAAATTTCCTTGAGATGCGTTGCGGCGGATCGGAGGAAAAACGTGGCTTGATCACAATCATGACGCTGGGAGGACTAGGGCCAATCCTATATAGCGGCGTCACAATAACCCTGGGATCCGTTTATCTTTACCTTTTCACCAGTAGAGATCCTGCTGTCATAGACATCATCATAATGATGCTGATGTCTGTCATGGACGGTGCTATTGTTTATTTTTATCTAAAATACGGCCTTCGCTTAACGCGGTTGGAAATGCTTACTAGCCGTCACCTACTCATTCGCTTCAATCGAGCAACCCAACAAGTTCACCTACATCGACCGAAATACTGCGGCGGCATCGTCACTTTTCCGTGGAA
>NZ_JBBMRJ010000080.1:0-1292 GCF_037993085.1 Pseudomonas sp. YNh
GTCAACGGCCTGCAGCGGGTTTCCGCTGGCAGTGTCTTCGGTGCCTTGCCGCTGAACGTCGGCGATCAGGCCGATGACCGCCGCCTGGTGGACTCGACCCGTTCCCTGTTCAAGACCGGGTTCTTCCAGGACATCCAGCTGAACCGCGATGGCAATGTGCTGATCATCAACGTGGTCGAGCGCCCATCGGTGTCGAGCATCGAGATCGAAGGCAACAAGGCGATCAGCACCGAAGACCTGATGAAGGGCCTGAAACAATCGGGCCTGGCCGAAGGCGAGATCTTCCAGCGTGCCACCCTTGAAGGTGTGCGTAACGAACTGCAGCGCCAGTACGTGGCCCAGGGCCGCTATTCGGCCGAGGTCGACGCCGAAGTCGTGCCGCAGCCGCGCAACCGCGTGGCGCTGAAGATCAAGATCAACGAAGGCACCGTCGCTGCCATCCAGCACATCAACATCGTTGGCAACAACGTGTTCGATGATGACACCCTGGGCCAGCTGTTCGAGCTGAAGACCACCAACTGGCTGTCGTTCTTCAAGAACGACGACAAGTATGCCCGCGAAAAACTGTCCGGTGACCTGGAGCGCCTGCGCTCCTACTACCTGGACCGCGGCTACATCAACATGGACATCGCCTCCACCCAGGTGTCCATCACGCCAGACAAGAAACACGTCTACATCACCGTCAACATCAACGAAGGCGAGAAGTACACCGTTCGCGACGTGAAGCTGTCCGGTGACCTGAAAGTGCCGGAAGACCAGGTCAAGTCGCTGCTGCTGGTGCAGCCGGGCCAGGTGTTCTCGCGCAAGGTGATGACCACCACCTCCGAGCTGATTACCCGTCGTCTGGGCAACGAAGGCTACACCTTCGCCAACGTCAACGGCGTGCCACAGCCGAACGACCAGGACCACACGGTCGACATCATGTTCGTGGTCGACCCGGGCAAGCGTGCCTACGTCAACCGCATCAACTACCGCGGCAACACCAAGACCGAAGACGAAGTGCTGCGTCGCGAAATGCGCCAGATGGAAGGCGGCTGGGCTTCGACCTACCTGATCGACCAGTCCAAGACCCGCCTGGAGCGCCTGGGCTTCTTCAAGGAAGTCAACGTCGAGACCCCACCGGTGCCAGGCACTGACGACCAGGTCGACGTCAACTACAGCGTCGAAGAGCAAGCCTCCGGCTCGATCACCGCCAGCGTCGGTTTCGCCCAGAGCGCCGGCCTGATCCTCGGTGGTTCGATCAGCCAGAGCAACTTCCTGGGTACCGGTAACAAGGTGTCCATCGGCCTGAC
>NZ_JBBMRJ010000081.1:0-1255 GCF_037993085.1 Pseudomonas sp. YNh
TGGGCCTGTCCCGTGGCGGCGGACGCCAAGAGGCTGGCTATTGAGCCGCCTTTCTCAAGCCTTTGGCATATTCGTTCGGTGAACGATAGCCCAGCGCTGAGTGCAGTCGACTACTGTTGTAAAACCCGTGGATGTAGTTTGCGATTGCCAAGTGCGCCTGCTGCTTGCTGGGGTAAACCCGGCAGGCCTCTTCTCGCTTCAATGTGGCAAAGAAGCTCTCAGCCACGGCGTTATCCCAACAATTTCCCTTCCGGCTCATGCTCTGTGTGAAGCCTTTTTTGGCTAGGGCGAAGCGGAATTTGCTGCTTGCATACTGACGTCCCTGATCGGAGTGGAACACAACACCGTTGAGGCCAAGGCATGCGTGCCAAGCATTGATAAAGGCTCGCTCAACCAAGTCGTCCGGCATCCGATCCGCCAAGCTGTAACCCAGCACCTGGCGCGTCTGAATGCTTAATACGACTGCCAGATACAACCATCCCTCTTTGGTGGCGATGTAGGTGATATCGCTGACCCAAGTGGGCGTGGCGCTGCTCACGGAAAACTGTCGGGCCAGCACATTGTCCGCGACGGGTAAGTAGTGGTGGCTATCAGTTGTACAGGGTCTGAAACCGCCTTTGCATTTGCCTTGGATATGTTCCTCGTGCATCAGCCGACCTACTCGCTTGTGGCCCACTGCATGTGCCTGCCGGCGCAAAGCTTCGACCAACCGTGGTCGGCCATATGTATTCCGGCTAGCCGCGTAGGCCTTGTGCAAATCAACGCGAATCTGAGCGTCCCGATCTGGGCGACCTTGGCGATGCTGAAAGTCGTAAAACCCTGAAACTGAGACACCCATCACCCGGCACAGCAATCGCACCGGGAATTGAGCCCGTTCACTAGCGACGAAGACGTATCTCACCTGGACTCTTTGGCAAAGAATACCGCCGCCTTTTTTAGGATTTCGCGCTCCAGCTTGAGTTCGGCATTCTCGGCCCTGAGCCGCGCCAGTTCGCTGTCGTCTTTACTGACAGGGCGTCGGTCGGGGGAGCTTAACGAGTGCCCTTTGCGAGACGCATCAACCCAGTTATCCAGCGTCTTTACGGGAATCTCGAGTTGCCGGGCAGCTTCGGTTCTTCCTACCGTTTGCGCCAAGGCAACGGCCTGGATTTTGAACTCTTCGGTGTAGTTACGGTAGGTTCGAGTGGACATGACAACCTCCAAGAGAACGATTCAAGTATCGCCTCTTGGCGTCCGTTGTCACGGGACAGGCCCA